>DATBBZ010000381.1:0-1534 GCA_036270745.1 Gemmatimonadales bacterium
TTCGTCATCCGTGAGGAGCACGGTCTTCGCGCCCTCGAGGCCGGCAAAGTCGGCGGGCCGGCTGAGCGCGAGGGGCGGCTGGGCGAACATCGCGTCGCGCTCCGCTCGTCGCGCGAGCCAGGTCGCGTGGGTGAACTGGTAGACGTTGCCGGTGTGGTCCCAGTGCGCATGAGAAAGAGCCAGGAAGGTCACGCGCTCCGGAGCCACGCCGATCGCGGCGAGCTGGTCCGCGAGCCGCTGCCGAACCGTGATCTCGCGGGGTGCGCCGCCGGGCAGCTGGATGTGGAGCAGTTGCGGCTCTCCGTTCGGCTTCCAGGCCGAATCCGCCACCACGCCCGCATCCCAGAGGAGCGTGCCCTTGGGGTGCACCACCAGGAAGCAGGGATCGGCCAGGCGCGGCACCGCCACGTGCTCCAGGCCAAAGCGGGCCGGATCCAGGTGCTCGGTGGTGCCGCAGTCGAGGACGTACAGGCGCACGGGGGTCGGCGTGGTGCCCGCAGCGGCCGCGAGCCAGGCCAGCAGGATGACGAAGGGGACGCGCCGGTGCATGGGCGGGAAAGGTAGGGGCCCCTCCCCAAGTCGGGTACGGGTCACTAGAGTTGAAGTAGGCGCGTGACGTCAGCGTGCCCCAGGCTGGGAGCGGTCCGAACCCCTTCGGACCGAGGCGTTTCCCAATCGGCCCCCCAGCCCTGGTACCGCTACCAATGGGGCAGGGCAGTGATCTCCGACATGACCGAATCCCGCCGGCGCGATCTTGTCGCCGAGATCGGGGAGCTCAAGGCGGCGCGAGGCGCCGCAATTCTCGCCCACAACTACCAGCGTCCCGAAATTCAGGACCTGGCCGACCACGTCGCCGACTCGCTCGCCATGGCGCGGCGGGCCGTCTCCCTCGACGCTCCGGTGCTCGTCATCTGCGGCGTGCACTTCATGGCCGAGACCGCGGTGATCGCCAATCCGGACAAGCGGGTGCTGATTCCGGATCCCCACGCCGGCTGCTCGCTCGCGGAGACCATTCAGGCGGCCGACGTGCGTGCCTGGAAGGCGACGCACCCGGACGGTCTGGTGGTCGCCTACGTGAACACGGCGGCCTCGGTGAAGGCGGAAGCCGACTACTGCTGCACGTCGGGGAATGCGGTCGCGGTGATCCGCGCCCTCCCGCCCCGTGTCCCGGTGCTGTTCCTCCCCGACTTTTTTCTCGGTCAGTACTTGAAGCGCGTCACCGGCCGCGACCTGACGCTCTGGATGGGCGAGTGTCACGTCCACGCGGGGCTCACGCGCGAAGCGCTCGATCGCCGGCGAAGCGAGTATCCGGACGCGGAGTTTCTGGTGCATCCGGAGTGCGGGTGTGTGACACAGGCGATGTACTACGCCGAGGCGGAAGGGGACATTGAGGCGGGGCGGATGCAGATCGTCTCCACCGAGCAGATGATGACCCGGGCGAGGGCGTCGACGGCCCGGCGCTACGTCGTGGCGACCGAGACCGGCGTACTCCACCGGCTCCGGCGGGAGAATCCCGGCAAGGAATTCGTAGCGG
>DATBBZ010000382.1:0-3755 GCA_036270745.1 Gemmatimonadales bacterium
ATAGCGGGGGGTCCCTCGGAAAAACAAGCTCTCTCCTCACACAGGCCCCACATCGACCTGCCTACCCAACCCCCCAGGTGGGGGGCACCTTCGGACTCCCCTACACCCTCGAGGTGCCGATGCGCTCCTTCACCTGGTCCATGAAGACGTTGATCCCCATCACCGGATTGGTGGTTGCCCACCTCCCCACGCTTTGTTTTCGTCTTACTCGCAGGTCGGATCCTTCTCCATTTGAACGGTAACGTGCCGGATCTTCAGTTGACCCATCCGCTCCTGGACCGCCTCGAGAATGCGCTGGTTATCCCCGGGGTTCTGGACCACCAGATGTCCGCTCATGGCGACCACACCGCTGGTGACGGTCCAGACGTGCAGATCGTGGACCGAGGTCACGCCCGGGACGCTCGCGATCTGATCGTGCACGTGTGACAGAGAGATGTGCGCCGGCGTAGCTTCGAGCAGGACGTCGACACTATCCCGCACCAGCCGCCAGGACCCGTTTACGATCAGGAGGCCGATTCCTACCGAGACGATCGGGTCGGCCAGCGTCCAGCCGGTGGTCAGCACCACCACGCCGGCCACGATCGCGCCCACGGAGCCCAGCACGTCCGACAGCACGTGGAGGTAGGCGCCGCGTTGATTGAGCGTGTGGTCGTGGCCGTGATGCAGGATCTTCGCGCTGACGAGATTGGCGGCGAGACCCACCCCGGCGATGACCAGCAATGTCCCGGCGTGAATCTCCGGACGGGTGGTGAAGCGGCTGAAGGCTTCGATGCCAATCCCCACGGCGATCACCAGGAGGACCGCGCCATTGATGAACGCGGCGAAGATCTCGAGCCGTACCAGGCCGTAGGTGCGCTCGGGCGTTGCGGGCCGCTGGGCGAGCCGCGCCACCAAGACCGCCAGGCCCAGCGCGGCGACGTCGGCCAGCATGTGTCCCGCGTCCGCCAGGAGCGCCAGCGAATGGGACGCCCATCCGCCCACCGCCTCGGCGACCATCACGACGGCGGTGATCGCCAGCACCAGAGCCATCCGCCGCGCGCTCTCGTGACGGCCGGGCGCGTGATGGACGCAGGTGACGTCGATCGGTAGGGTGGTCGGCGCAGCCATGTTCGAAAACATATAGCTTTGACCCCCGGTATGCCGGACTCCGCATTGTCCACGCTCGGCCTCCGCCTCGCCGCCGTCCTGGGCTTGGTCCTGGCGAACGCGTTCTTCGTCGCCGCCGAGTTCGCACTGGTGGCGTCACGGCGAACGCGCATCGACGCCATGATCGCCGAGGGGGACGCCCGGGCCCGCATCGTGAAGCAGGCCCTGCAATCCATCGACCGCACCATCTCCGGAACCCAGCTGGGCATCACGCTGGCCAGCCTCGGATTGGGATGGATCGGCGAGCCGGCGATCGCCGACGTGCTGGCGACGCTCTTTGGAACGTTGCCCGGGCCGTTCAACGTCATCGCGACGCACTCGGTTGCGGTGGCCGTGGCGTTCGTGCTCATCACATACCTGCACATCGTCCTGGGCGAGCTGGCACCGAAGGGCCTGGCCCTGATTCACCCGGAACAGATGAGCCGGTGGCTCACCGGGCCGCTGATGGTCTTCACGATGGCCACCAATCCGTTCATCTGGCTGCTCCGCTCCTCCGCCAGCGGAATCCTGCGCCTCCTGGGCGCCGGCCGGCCCTCGGAGCGCGAGCGGGTCCATTCGCCCGAAGAGATCCTGATGCTGGTGGAGCAGAGCGGAAAAACCGGCACCATGGATCCCGGGGATGCCCGTCTCATCGAGGGCGTGTTCGAATTCAGCGAGAAGAACGCGCGCGAGGTCATGACGCCGCGCACCGACATGGTGGCGCTCGCCGCGGACCAGACCGTCGAGTCGGCCGCCGACACCGTGGCGCAGGCGGGACGGTCCCGCTACCCGGTGACCGGGGAATCGCTCGACGACATCGTCGGCGTGGTCCATGCCAAGGACATCCTGCGCGCGCTCCGGTCCAGCGGGGCCCAGCCGGTGTCGTCGGTCGCCCGGCCCGCGTTCTTCGTGCCCGGAACCCGTGAGGTGGAGGACGTGCTGGCGGACATGAAGCGGAAGAAGGTCCACCTCGCCGTGGTGCTCGACGAGTTCGGGGGCACCGCGGGCCTGGTCACCATGGAGGACCTGCTGGAAGAGATCGTCGGTCAGATTTACGACGAGTACGACCGCTCGGAGCCCACGCCCGCGGGCGCCGGGTCGGTGATCGCAGGATCCACGCCGGTGGGCGACGTGAACGACAGCTACGGGCTGACGCTCGATCCGGGAGATTACACGACCATCGGGGGGCTGGTGTTCGGCGCGCTGGGCCGCTTGCCGAAGGTGGGAGATCAGGTCCGCCTGCCCGGCGTGACCTTCGAAGTCGTGTCGATGGAAGGACGGCGTGTGGGCCAGCTCCGGGTCCAACCGGGCGCCCCGCCGGCCAAGCCCCCCGCCCCCGCTTAGCTCCGGCGCGCCATCCGCGCCGCAAGATCGATGGCCGCGCGCATCGAGCCGGGGTCCGCCTTGCCGGTGCCGGCGATGTCGAACGCGGTGCCATGGTCCGGTGAAGTGCGAACGAACGGGAGTCCGAGCGTCACGTTCACACCCTTTCCGAACCCCGCGACTTTGACGGCCGTCATCCCCACATCGTGATACGGCGCGAGCACCGCGTCGAACTCCCCCCGGAGCCCGCGCACGAACACGGTGTCGGCGGGAAAGGGGCCGAGCGCGCCCAGGCGTTGGGCGGCCGGCAGCAGGATCCGCTGGTCCTCATCGCCGAAGAGCCCGCCTTCACCGGCGTGCGGATTAAGGGCGCAGAGCGCCAGTCGCGGGGCCGCTATTCCGAACCGGTCCCGGAGAGCCCCGAGCACCGTCTGCCCCACCCGTACCACGCGGTCCGTCGTGATCTGGCCCAGCGCATCCCGCAGGGGGAGGTGGGTGGTCACCAGCGCGACGCGCAGGGCGCCGGTGACGAGCATCATGACCGGTTCGGTACCGCCGGTCAGCGCGCCCAGAAACTCGGTGACGCCGGGATAGCGGTAGCCGGCCCGGTGGAGCGCGCCTTTGTGCACCGGCGCGGTAACGACGGCATCCACTTCCCCCGCACGGGCCAGCCACACCGCCCGCTCGATGGAGCGGGCCGCGAGCCGCCCGGCCGCCAGCTCTTTTTCCGGGTCTCCTGAATCCCCGATCCCGAATCCCCAATCCCCCACTCCGAGGCGGGAGCGTGCGGGGATCTTGGCCAGGAGGTCATCAGGGCCGACGAGCACGATGTCGGCGGCGGGAGGCGCCTGCGCTAACGCCAGCGCCACGACCTCGGGCCCGATGCCTCTCGGGTCGCCGAGCGTGAGGGCCAGCCGGGGACGGGACGAACTAGTTGCGGATGTCGACGTACGTGGCGTGACGAAGCTGATCGATGTAGTGGGCTTCGGCGAGATCCTGGGCGACGCGCGACTTGATCGTCTCCTTCACGTCTTCGAAGGTCACGTCCCCCTCCGCCTGGCGGCCGGTGACGTCGATGACCGCGAACTTGGGACGCGGAGAGTTGGCGCCCACCACGATGACGGGCTTGATGCCGGGCGTGGTGTCCGAGGTGACCGCCTGCACGTACTCGGGGGCGATCGGGCTCTGCCCGGTCAGGGGTTCGTTCTCCACGAGCTTCTGTTCGTCCGGATCCGAATACCGGGCGGCGAGGGAGTCGAACGACGCGCCGTTCTTCCACTGCCTGTCTACGGAATCGGCCAATTGGC
>DATBBZ010000383.1:0-4629 GCA_036270745.1 Gemmatimonadales bacterium
CGGCCGGAAGCGCGGGGAAGGGCACCGCGCTGCTGACCGTCTACGCGGCTGGGCTCGCGATCCCCTTCTTGCTCACGGCGCTCCTGCTGGAGCGGTTTCTCGACTGGTTTCAACGCTTCCGGCGGTACCTGCCGTGGGTTGAGCGAACCTCCGGCGCCCTGCTACTATTGCTGGGGGTTCTGCTTGTAACGGACCGTTTCACCCTCTTTGCGGGGTATCTGCAAGGGCTGACGCCGGCCTTTCTGAAGAGCCGACTCTGATGCGTCACACCACACGTGAGGTGCGTATGAACGTCTCGATCTTCCGCCTGGCCGCTCTCCTGTCGAGCGCCGCCATGGTCGCCGCTTGCGCCAAGGGCGATCAGGCGAACCAGGCTGCCACCGATTCCACGACGACGGCGGCCGCGACTCCGGCGACCCCGATGTCGGGCAATGACAAGCCACTTCCCACGAATGCTCATCCCGCCAGCAAACCCGTCGCTAACCCTGCGCCGGCGCGCCCGGCTGGTCCGTCGAGCTACACCGCCGCGGCGGGCTCCTTCCTCGACGTCGCCGTCAATGACACCATCTCGACCAAGACGGCGAAGGTCGGGGACCCGTTCACCGGCACGGTCGTGGCCAACGTTTCAGACGGGCACGGGGCAACGGTGATTCCGCAGGGCGCACAGGTCCACGGGACCGTGACCGAAGTGCAGACCAGCCAGCTCACGCTCGCAGTCTCGAGCGTTACCATCCGCGGCAAGGACTACGGCCTTGCAGCCAAGATCGACTCGCTCGAGACCGTGAAGCAGAGCAAGGGGGTCGGCGGGAATGACGTGGCGAAGGTCGGCATCGGCGCCGCGGCGGGCGCCCTCCTGGGCCGCGTCATCGGCGGCAACACCAAAGGCGCAGTGATTGGTGGTGTGGTGGGCGCGGCGGCAGGCACCGGCGTGGCCGCGAAGACGCACGCGTCGTACGTCGCCCTCCCCAAGGGAGCGCACGTCAATCTGACGCTCACGGCGGCGTTGGTCGTTCCCGCGAAGTAAGGTCTCAGGGTTCGGGTGTCAGGTGTCAGGGCCAACGACCTGACACCCGGCACCCGATACCCCACGCCTAGTATCCCGCCGCGCCCCCACCAGCGCGCGGATCCGCCACCCCTACCCAGCCCGCAGCCGTCCGCTCGATCGCCGCGATGTCCCCCGAATACCCCCGGCGCTGCTTCATGCCGTACCCCATCGCCCTGAGGCTGTCCACCACGGCATCGGCCAGGCCGCCGCGTTCGTAGAAAATGGTGTCGGGGAGCGCCTGCTGATGAATGCGCGGTGCCTCCACGGCGGCGGCCAGGGTCATGTGATTGTCGATGACGTTCGCGATCACCTGGTAGACGCTGGTGATGATCGTCGGCCCTCCGGGCGTCCCCACCACCAGGAAAAGCCTGCCCGAGGGGTCGAGGACCACCGACGGCGTCATGGCCGAGAGCATTCGCTTGCCCGGCGCGATGGCGTTCTGCTCGCCCTGCACGAGGCCGTACATGTTCGGCTTTCCCGGAGCGCTCGCGAAATCATCCATCTCGTCGTTCAGCAGGAAGCCCGCGCCCGTCACCGTCACCGCACTGCCGAAGCCGTTGTTGAGCGTGGTCGTGATCGACACCGCGTTGCCGTGATCATCCACCACCGAGTAGTGCGTCGTCTGCCCGCTTTCGGGCGGCTTCGCTTGAAAAGGAGGCGTCGGTGTCGCGCGATCGGGCTGGATCTGCGTCCGGAGCTGTCCGGCATGTCCGGCGGAGAGCAGCCGGTCGAGGGGCATCTTCACGAAGTCGGGGTCGCCGAGCCACTGATTGCGGTCGATGAACGCCTGCCGCATCGCTTCCGCTTCGAGGTGGACGTACCTCGTGCTCCCGAACGCGGACAGCGAGTCGTATCCGCCCAGGATGTTGAAGATCTCGGCCATGGTCACCCCGCCGGAGCTGGCGGGAGGCATGGAGTAGATCCGGTAGCCGCGGTAGGAGATTCCGATCGGGGTGCGCCACTTGGTCTGATAGGCGGCGAGGTCGGCCTTGGTGATGAGTCCGTGACCCCGCTGCATCTCGGCCACGATGAGGTCGGCGATCTGTCCCCGGTAAAACACAGTGGCGCCGGAGTCGGCGATCAGCCGCAGCGTCTTCGCGAGGTCAGGCTGGCGGAAGGTGGACCCCACGGCGGGCGCGTGACCGTTCACCAGGAACGCCGCCGCGCTGCCCGGGAACTGCCCCAGGCGGTCCCGGTCGTATTCGATGGCGCGGGCGCGGTGGTCGTCGATGACGTGTCCCTCCGCGAGGGCGATCGCCGGGGCGAGCAGCGTGGCCCAGGGCAGGTGCCCGTACTTCTTCCAGGCCTCGTAGAGCCCGGCGACGCTGCCGGGCACGCCGGAGGCGAGGTATCCCGTAATGCTCGCCTCGGTGGGGTTGCCCGCCGAGTCGAGGTACATGTCGTGGGTCGCCCGCGCGGGGGCCGTCTCACGGTAGTCGAGGGCGTGGGCAACGCCCGCGGAATCCCGGAACACCATGAAGCCGCCACCGCCGATGTTGCCGGCCTCGGGATGGACGACTTCGAGGGCGAAGCCGACCGCGACGGCGGCGTCGACGGCATTGCCGCCATCCTTCAGGATCTGCACGCCGACGGCGCTGGCCAGGGGGTGTCCCGACACCACCATGCCGTGGCTCCCCTCGACGGGAACGGCCTTGCCGGCGAGGCCCCAGGTGGGATCGGCATGTTTGATGAAGGCGCCGCAAGCGGCGACCAGGACGAGTGCGACAAGGGGACGAGTGCGCATTCCTTATTCTGCACGTTGACCGTGCGCTCGGTCAACGTCTAACTTGGGGACCGCGATGACCACTCCCGCGTTCCACGACCCGCGACTCACCGAACAGCGCAACCCCCGCACCCAATCGATCGACGTCGCCTCCAGTCAGGAGATCGTGGATCTCTTGAACGCCGAGGACGCGAGCGTCGCGGCGGTGGTACACTCCCAGCGCACCAGCCTGGCCCGTGCCATCGACCTGGTGCTCGCCGCCTTCCAAGCCGGCGGGCGCCTCCTCTATGTGGGTGCCGGCACGTCGGGGCGCCTCGGCGTCCTGGACGCCTCGGAATGCCCGCCGACCTTCGGGTCAGCACCCTCCCAGGTCGTGGGGATCATCGCGGGGGGTCCCCCGGCCCTGATGAAAAGCGCCGAGGGGGCCGAGGACGACATGGAAGCAGGGAAGGCCGCGATCGACGGTGCCGCCGTCGACGCGAAGGACGTCGTTATCGGGATCGCCGCGAGCGGGACCACTCCGTACGTCCACGCCGCGCTCGACCGGGCACGGGAGCGGGGCGCGAAGACCGGCATCGTGGCCTGTAGTGAGCCGCCCAAGGCCCTGCGCGACTCCTGCGACGTCGCCATCGTGCCGCTCGTCGGTCCGGAGGCCCTCACGGGGTCCACCCGAATGAAAGCAGGGACCGCCACGAAGCTCGTGCTCAACACCATCTCCACCGGGGCGATGATCCGGCTCGGCAAGGTCTACGGCAACTTGATGGTGGACCTGATGGCCTGGAGCGACAAGCTGGTGGACCGGGGCGAGCGCATCGTGATGGAGTGCGGCGCTCCTGACCGGGCCCGCGCGCGCGCGGCCATCACGGCGGCGGGTGGCAGCGTGAAGGTCGCGGTGGTGATGGTGCGGGCGGGGGTCGGCGCTGACGAAGCGCGCGCCCGCCTCGCGGCCGCGGAAGGCTCGGTGCGCAGGGCCGCCGGAGATCCACCCTCCCTTCGCAACGCGTGACCGATACCCTCGCCGTCGGATTGATGTCGGGCACGTCCCTGGACGGCGTGTCGACGGCGCTGGTGCGGTTGCGGGAATCCCCCGCTGCCGCCACCCTCGTCGCCTTCCGTCAGGAGCCGTACTCGAGTCTCGAGCGCGGGCAGATCATCGATGCCATCGCACGCGGCTCCGCCCGGGATCTCGCGGTTCTTCACGTCGCCCTGGGCGAGCGCTTTTCCGGCGCCGTGCTCCATCTACTCGCCCAGGCCAAGGCGTCCCCCAAGGACGTCGCCTTCGTCGCCAGTCACGGGCAGACCATCTGGCACGAGCCGGGGCACGCCACGCTCCAGCTAGGCGACCCCGCCATCATCGCGGAGCGCGTGGGCGTGCGCGTGGTGTCGGACTTCCGCGCCCGGGACGTGGCGGCGGGGGGGCAGGGAGCGCCGCTGGTGCCGCTCGCCGACGTGATGCTCTTCGGGGACGAGGCCCGCGGCCGGCTGCTCCTCAACATCGGCGGCATGGCGAATGTGACCTGGGTGTCGAGGCGGGGCGTGAGCGCGGGGGCGCTGGCGTTCGATACCGGCCCCGGCGTGGCAGTGATCGACGCCGTGACCAGGACGATCGACGGCGAGGCGGCCTACGATCAGGACGGCGAGCGGGCGCGGCGCGGGCGTCCAGTCCCCAAGGTGCTCGAGTCCCTCCTGGCCGACGAGTACTTCCGCCTGGCTCCACCCAAGAGCACGGGCCGGGAGCGGTTCGGGCTCGCGTTGGCCGAGCGAGTGATCGCGGACGTGCACGGAGCGGGCGGCTCAGACAACGATGCCGTGGCGACGGCCACCGCGCTGACGGCGGAGTCGATCGCCCGCGCCATCGCCG
>DATBBZ010000384.1:0-3710 GCA_036270745.1 Gemmatimonadales bacterium
CGCGCGGCACTCCCCCCCCGCACCGCGATCTCTACCTCACCACCGCTCCCCGCGTACGCCACCAGCTGTCCCGGGTCGACATCCCCGAACTTCTTCCGCAGTGGCCCGACCTCACTCCCCTCCACTGTGATCCGCACGCCCGCATCCACATCCTCGGCCCTGATATTCGATACCAGGGTACCGAATCGATCGACATACACGACTTCGCCCAGCAGGGCGACGCCATCCGCCCGGGGCTCGGGGAGTGGAGACCGGCGTGCGTCCTCGATCGGGTCACCCAGCTCGTCCAGGGATACGCCCATCGCGAGTCTGGCCGCCGCGGGTGCGAACACGTCGCGCCCATGAAAGGTGGACGCGGCCGAGGGTGGCACCGGCAACGAGACGAACTCGGCGTCCTCAGGAAGTGAGGTGAGCAATCCGTTGTCGGGCGCGACGAAGAAATGCCCCGCCGCCTGGGCGGCGAGTGCCCGGCGCGCCGTGCCGACCCCGGGGTCGACCACCACCAGATGGACGGTCCCGGGTGGGAAGCGCCGCCAGACCCTGGCGAACAGGAATTGGCCCGCACGCACGTCGCCCGGCGGCACCTGGTGCGTGACGTCGATCAGCGTGGCGTCCGGCACGGCGGTGAGGAGCACGCCCTTCACTTCGGCGACATAGCTGTCGGTGACGCCGTAGTCGGTCAGCAGTGTGATCAGGGAGCTCATGCGGTTCTGGGCCGCCAGCGGCCGGACAGCCAGAGGACCGTCATGGCCACCCCGCGGAGGGTGGCAGTGAGCGAGATGGCCCACCAGATGCCGGTCACGCCCCAGATGCCGGACCACCACGCGGCGAGCGGGATCCGCGCGAACGTCAGACTCGAGCTCCAGACCATGGGCCAGAATGTATAGCCCGCTCCCGCCAGTGCGCCTTCGAGGATCAGCTCGAAGGTCTGACCGATCTGCGCCATCGCGATGATCCGGAGATAGCCGGTCCCGTTGGCGATCACCTGGGGGTCGGCCGTGAACAGCTGAACGAAAAACCGCGGCACCAGGAGGCAGGCGAGCGCGGTGGCCGTAGTGACGAGCAGGGCGTTGCGCACCGTGTGCCACGCGGCCATGCGGGCCCGGGCCTCGTCTTTCGCCCCCAGGCTCTGTCCGACGAGGGCGGCGGCCGCGAGGGTGAACCCCGTGATGGCCACGAACCCGACGCCCTCCACCTTGTGCCCGACACCGAGGGCCGCGAGGGCCGGCGTGCCGAAGCGGGAGGTGAACCGCGTGAGCCACATGTACACCAGCGAGAAGAGGATCCCGCTCATCGAGTAAGGGAGCCCAATCCGAATGATGTGCGGCGCCGCCGCCCAGTCGGGCGCGCGGAAGTGTATGTGCCCGCGGCGGAAGGCGAGCCACGCCAGCACTATGCAGGAAAGGCCCCGCACCATGACCGAAGCCAACGCGGCGCCCTCGACCCCCAACCTGGGAAAGGGCCCCACGCCGGCGATCAGGAGCGGGTCGAGGACCGCGCAGAGCACCGCAGACCCCGCGAGCACGACGAAGGGAGTGGTAGTGTCCCCCGAGGAGCGGAACGTTGCCTCGAGCGCGAAGAATCCGAACAGGAGCGGCGCACCGAGGAGCCAGGTGTGCAGGTACGTGTGGCCGAGCGCCGCGACGTCCGGCGGGACCCGCATCACCTGGAAGAGCCGGGGGAGGATCGCGAGACCGCCCCCCATGGTCAGCAGTCCGGCGATCAGCCCCGTGCCCAGAGCCGCCGCCGAGACTCGCGCCGCTTCGCCGGGCGCCCGCGCGCCATGCCGGCGCGCCGCCAGCGCCACCACTCCCACATCCAGCATCTCTGCCAGGTTGAGCATCAGCCACACGGTGAATCCAGCCGTAGACACCGCCGCCAGCGCGGCCGGGCCGATCAACCGGCCTACCCAGATGCTGTCGATAACGAAGAAGCCGGTGTTGAACGCCATCATTCCGACGGTGGGCACGGCGAGACGGAGGATGGTGGTGCGAAGGTCGCCGGTGGTAAGGTTCCCCGACGGCCCAACCGGCCCTACGGCTTCACTCAAGGAGCGGGGACCTCGGTCAAGAACCGCGCGAACACCGGATTGCCCGGGTACTTCGCCGCGAGGTCGGTCACCAGGGCCCGGGCTTCGGCGGAGAGCGCCTGCCGCTGGTGCTTGTCCCGGGCGGCCTCCCGCTCCAGCGCCGCGGCCAGCACCCAGATCGCCTCCACCCTGGCCAGATCCCCCCGCTCTGCCGCCCGCCGCAGATCAGCGAGTCCAACTTCCGCGTTGCCGGATCCGAGCCCGATGATCTTCGCAAAGAGACGGGACAGGGCACTCGCGCGCGCCAACCCATAGTGATAGACGCCGAGCCCCAGGTAACAGTCTTCGCACGTGGAGTCGGCGGCCAGCACCGCAGCGTAGGCGTCGCGCATGGCCTTCGCATCCTTTCCGGCCCCCAGGGCGCTTCCGCGCAAGTCCCGCTCCCGCGCGCGATATCCGAGCGCGGTGCCGAGCCAGAACCTGGCGGTCGGGGCGGAGTCGGCGCGCGCGTGACGGATCGCGGCGTCGAGCAGGGAGTCGATCCGCGGCGCCTCGAAATCGTCCGAATCCTTGGCCTCCGCCCACCAGATAAAAGCGGACGCCTGAAAAATCAGCGGCGCGGGATCGCTGGTGTCCTTCGCGGCGAGCGTCTCGAAGTACTGTACGGCGGCCGGAAACGCACCGGAGTAGATCGTGTCGAGGCCGGCCCGGAGGTCAGGACGTTGGGGGTGGGGGTGCTGCAGGACCGCGAGAAGAAGCGGAAGGAGCCTCACTTCAGCGCGTCCGCCACGCGGCGGGCGACGTCACGCAGAGCCCTGGCCGCGGGCGATTCCGGATCGGCCACGACGATGGGGCGGCCGGCGTCGGCGTGCTGCGGCAGGCGGGCCTGAAGGGGAATCTGGCCCAGCAGGGGCACGCCGAGCTCTACCGCCAGCCGTTCACCTCCGCCGGACAGAAAGAGCTCCGACTTCTCGCCGCAGTGGGGGCAGACGTAGTAGCTCATATTTTCGATCACGCCGAGCACCCGGACCCCGACCCGTTCGAACATCTTGGCACCTCGAAGGGAATCCCCGACCGCCATCTCCTGGGGCGTCGTGACGATCACCGCCCCGTGGAGATGAATGGATTGGGTGAGCGACAACTGGGCGTCCCCGGTGCCCGGCGGGAGGTCCACCAGGAAGTAGTCGAGCTGGCCCCAGTCCACGTCCCGCAGGAACTGCTGGATCACTTTCATGATGATGGGGCCGCGCCAGATGGCGGGCGCGTCGCGGTCCACGATGAAGCCGAGCGACATCAGCTTCACGCCGTGACCCTCGAGGGGCTGAATCTTGCCGGCCGTCACGGGCGGTTTGTCGAACACACCCATCATCCTCGGGATGTTGGGGCCGTAGATGTCCCCATCCATGAGGCCGACTCTGAACCCTTGCGCAGCCAGAGCGGCGGCGAGGTTGGCGGAGACCGTCGATTTCCCCACGCCGCCCTTGCCGGACGACACCGCCAGGACCTTGCCCATGCTGGGCATCTCCTGGGCGGTGGGTGGCGGCGGGACGTCGGCCATCCCTGCCGGGCGGGGGCCCGGGCCTTGCGCTGAAGGACGGGGAGCACCGGGGTCGGACACCGTCACGCGGACGTCCGAAACACCGGGTACCGCCTTCACAGCCCGGCGCGCGTCGCGTGCGAG
>DATBBZ010000385.1:0-15228 GCA_036270745.1 Gemmatimonadales bacterium
CGTGGTCGTGAAGGTCCCGCGCTTCGCGTTCGAGAAGTTCCCCCGCGCGGACTTCCATCTCACCACCCAGATGAAGTCGGTGGGCGAGGCGATGGCCATCGGCCGCACCTTCAAGGAGGCGTTCCAGAAGGGCCTGCGCGCGCTCGAGACCGGCCGATCCGGCTGGAGCCTCGGGGCCACGCTGGCCGACGACCGCCTCACCGGCGAAAGCCCCGAGGACATCCGGGTGGCCCTGCGCGTCCCGACGCCGGAGCGCGTGTTCCAGATCAAGCGCGCGCTCCTTGCCGGGCTCACCGTGCCCGACATCGCGGCGGCGTCGGGGATCGATCCCTGGTTTCTGCATCAGCTCGCGGAGCTGATCGCCGCGGAGCGGGGGTATGTCGCCGAACCCGTTTCCGACGCTGCCGCCCTCCGCCGCATGAAGCGGATGGGGTTCTCGGACCGGCAGTTGGCGCAGCTCCGGGGCGAGACCGAGACCGCGGTGCGGGAGCGGCGGTGGGCGCTGGACATTCACCCCGTCTACAAGACGGTGGACACCTGCGCGGGTGAGTTCCCGTCCAGCACGCCATATCTCTACTCCTGCTACGACCAGGAGAACGAGTCCGAGCCCCTCGGGGAGCAGGGCGTCGTGATTCTCGGGTCCGGTCCGAACCGGATCGGGCAGGGTGTGGAGTTCGACTACTGCTGCGTCCGCGCCGGGCTCGCGTTCCGCGAGCTGGGCTACAAGACCATCATGATCAACTCCAATCCCGAGACCGTGTCCACCGACTTCGACATCTCGGACAAGCTGTACTTCGAGCCGCTGACGTTCGAGGACGTGATCGAGATCGTCCGGTGGGAGCAGCCCAAGGGCGTCGTGGTCCAGCTCGGCGGTCAGACCCCGCTCCGGCTCACCAAGCCTCTCGAGGCGGCCGGGGTCCCGATCCTCGGTACCTCACCCGACGCGATCGACATCGCCGAGGATCGGGAGCGCTTCGACGCCCTGGCCCGCCGGCTCGGCGTCACCCAGCCGGCCAACGGGACCGCCCGGTCCGTTGACGAGGCGGTCAAGGTGGCGGAGCGGATCGGCTACCCGGTGCTGATCCGGCCCTCCTATGTCCTGGGTGGCCGGGCCATGGAAATCGTCTACGACCAAGGGTCGTTGCGCCAGTTTTTCGAGGTGGCGGCGCGGGTGGCTCCGGAACATCCGGTCCTCATCGACCGGTTCTTGGAGGACGCGTTCGAGGCCGACGTGGACGCCATCGCCGACGGCCGGCGGGTGGTGATCGGGGGGGTGATGCAGCACATCGAGGACGCCGGGGTCCATTCGGGGGACTCGGCCTGTGTGATGCCGCCCTACCTCGTCGGGGACCGGCAAGTCGCCGAGATGCGGCGGCACACGAAGGCGTTCGCGGAGGCGCTGGGCGTCGTGGGCCTGATCAACGTCCAGTACGCGGTGAAGGACGGCACGGTCTATGTGCTGGAGGTGAACCCCCGGGCCTCCCGGACCATCCCGTTTGTCAGCAAGGCGACTGGGGTATCCCTGGCCAAGCTGGCGGCCGCCGTGATGGCGGGGCATGGACTGGACGAATTGGGGGTCCCCGATGAGCTTCCCCTCCCCGGAGTGGCGGTGAAGGAGGCAGTGTTCCCCTTCACCAAGCTGCCGGGGGTGGATAGCGTGCTGGGCCCGGAAATGCGGTCCACCGGGGAGACGATGGGCTTCGCCGACAGCTTCGGCATGGCCTTCGCCAAGGCGCAGATCGCGGCCGATTCGGCGTTGCCGCTGGACGGGGCGATCTTCGTGACGGTGAATGATTCGGACAAACCCACGGTCGTGCCGATCGTGCGGCGGTTTCACGAGCTGGGGTTCCGGATTCTGGCGACCGCCGGAACTCAAGCGTACTTGCGGGCCCGGGGCGTGCCCGCGGAGTCGGTGCGCAAGGTACACGAGGGGCGACCCAACGCGATCGATCTCCTCGTGTCCGGCGAAATCCAGCTCCTGATCAACACGCCGCTGGGGAAGTTCACACAACAGGACGATTACGCGATCCGCCGCGCCGCGTTGGTGCACCGGATCCCGTACACCACCACGATGTCCGCGGCCAGCGCCGCGTGCGACGCGATCATCGCACTGCGCAGCCGCACTGGCAGCGTGAGGAGCTTACAGGCATGGCATCCAAAACCCCTCGTCGGAAATCCGCCGCCTCAGGTACCAAAGGCGCTCGCCCCAAGTCCCGGAGCGGCGGTAAGAGCGTAGCGAAACCGGCCGCCACGGCCAAGCCGGTGAAAGCGCCTCCCGCTCCCCCTCAGCCCCCCAAGACCAAGTTCCGGGGCCGGCTGCTGGAGCAGGAGCCGCTCGCCCGCTATACGACCTACCGCATCGGCGGGCCGGCCAAGTATCTGCTGTTCCCGGCCGACATCGAAGACGTCCAGCGGGGCATCGAGATGGCCCAGAGCCGCAACGTGCCCTGGGTGGTCCTCGGCCTCGGCTCGAACGTGCTGGTGAAGGACTCCGGGTTTCCGGGGCTCGTGATCCGCCTCGGCAAGGGCCTCGACCGCTTCGAGATGAAGGGCGCGACCGCGATCGTGGGGGCGGGGATGCCCACACCCATCCTGGCGCGCCGCACCGCCGAGGCGGGGTTCGTGGGGGTCGAGCGCTTCGTCGGCATTCCCGGCACGGTCGGGGGCGGGATTTACATGAACGCCGGCTGTCATGGCGCCGAGTTCGCCGAGGTGGTCACCGAGATCACCGTCATGGATGCCAAGGGCAAGATCAAGCAGATCGGGCGCAAGCAGATCTCCTTCAAGTACCGCGCGTCGAATCTCGGCCCGGTGATCGTGCTCGAGGCCAAGTTGGTGCTGGGCGAGGAGTCTCCGGCCAAGCTCAAGGAGCTTCAGAGCCGGCTCTTCCGGTGGCGGAAGGCGGGGACGCCGTACGATCAGCCCTGCTGCGGGTCGGTCTTCACGAACCCGTCGCTGACGCGCACCGCGGGTATGCTCATCGATGAGGCGGGCCTGAAGGGTCACACGGTGGGGGGCGCGCAGGTGTCCACCATGCACGCCAACTACTTCATTAATATGGGCAACGCCACGGCGGCCGACGTGCAGAAGCTGATGGAGCACGTGCGGAAGACGGTGCTGAAGAAGACCGGAGTCGAGCTCCAGCCGGAAGTGCGGGTGATCGGCTGATGGCGGACTTCTACGTCCACCCGTCGAGCTTTCTCGACGACGGGGCGGTGGTGGGCGCCGGCACCAAGATCTGGCACTTCTGTCACGTGATGAAGGGCGCCGTGATCGGCGAACGCTCGAGTCTCGGGCAGAACGTCGTGGTGATGCCGGGCACGACGATCGGCAACAACGTGAAGGTCCAGAACAACGTGTCGATCTACGAGGGGGTCCACCTCGAGGACGACGTGTTCTGCGGTCCCTCGTGTGTCTTCACCAACGTGCTGAATCCGCGGAGCCACGTATCCCGGAAGCACGAATACCGGCAGACGCTCGTGAAGCGGGGCGCGTCGATCGGCGCGAACGCCACCATCGTCTGCGGCACCACCCTCGGCGAGTACGCCTTCATCGGCGCGGGCGCCGTGGTGACGTCCGATGTGCCGGCCTACGGACTGATGGTGGGCGTGCCGGCCCGGCGCGTGGGCTGGATGTGTCAGTGCGGCGAGCGCCTGTCCGTAGCGGGGGGTGCCGCCCGGTGCGCCGCGTGCGGCGCCGAGTACGCCGAGTCGGGTGGGGCCCTCCGCAATACCAAGCCTCCCAAGTGAGCCTCTGGAGAGTTCTGTGAACGTACCGATGCTGGACCTGGTGGCCCAGTACCAGACCATTAAGCAGGAAACGCTCGCCGCCGTGCACGAGGTGATCGAGGCTCAGCAGTTCATCATGGGCCCGGCCATTCCGAAGCTCGAGGCCGAGGTGGCCGCGCTGTCGCACGCCAAGTACGGCATCGGATGCGCGAGCGGAACCGACGCACTCCTCCTGCCGCTCAAGGCGCTGGACCTGAAGCCCGGGGATGAAGTCGTCACCACGCCGTTCACGTTCTTCGCCACCGCGGGGACCATCCACAACGCGGGCGGCACGCCCGTCTTCGTGGACATCGATCCCGATACCTTCAACATCGATCCGGCCGCCATCGAGGCCGCCCTGACGCCGCGGACGCGGGCCATCATGCCGGTGCACCTCTACGGGCAGATGGCGCCCATGGAACGGATCCTCGCCATCGCCGCCAAGAAGGGGATTCCGGTCATCGAGGACGCGGCGCAGGCCATCGGGGCCCGCCGGAAGGTCGACGGCACGTGGCGGATGGCCGGCGAGTTGGGCTGGGCCACCGGCTACTCGTTCTTTCCCAGCAAGAATCTGGGCGCCTGGGGTGACGGCGGGATGATCGTCACGTCGGACGAGAAGGGAGCCGATCGGCTCAAGAAGCTCCGGCTGCACGGCGGCGCGAAGCAGTACCACCACGAGGAGGTCGGCACCAACTCGCGGCTGGACACGCTGCAGGCGGCCCTCCTCCTCGCCAAGCTTCCGCATCTGGCGAGCTGGTCCGCGAAGCGGCGCGAGCACGCGGCCTCGTACAGCAAGGCGTTCGCGGGCCTCGGTGCCGTGCGCGCGCCGGTGGTGGACTCCGCGAACGAGCACATCTTCCATCAGTACACGCTCCGCGTGGAGCGCCGCGACGGGCTCCAGGCCCATCTGAAGGAGAAGGGGATCGGGCACGCGGTGTACTATCCCATTCCGCTGCACCTCCAGCCCTGCTTCGCGCACCTCAAGTACGCGGCCGGCCGCCTGCCGCGGTCGGAGCGGGCGGCGCACGAGGTGATCTCGCTGCCGATCTATCCGGAGCTGACGGAAGCGCAGAAGCAGGCGGTCGTCGACGCGGTGAAGAGCTTCTACCGGTGAGCCGGCTGAAAATCGGCGTCATCGGTGCCGGCGCCTGGGGACGGAACCACGTCCGCACCGTCGCCGGTCTGGCGGACGGTGAGCTGGCCGCCGTGTGTGACACGAGCGACGCCATCCGACAGAAGCTGTCGCGCCAATACCCGTCGACCCTCGTCACCGGGGACGTGGACGCGCTGCTGCAGGCGTGCGAGGCAGTCGTCATCGCCGCGCCCGCCAAGGTCCACGCGGACCTGGCCCTGCGCGCCATCGCGGCCGGGAAGCCCTGTCTCGTCGAGAAGCCGTTCGCGCTGTCCGTGGCGGATGCGCAACGGGTGGCTGAGGCGTCCGTAGCACGGAAGGTCCCGGTCCTGGCCGGCCACCTGCTGGTGTACCACGCCGCCGTCGAGCGGCTCAAGGCGCTGGTGAAGAGCGGGGACCTCGGCAGGATCTATTATCTATACGGCCTCAGAGTAAACCTGGGGCAGGTCCGGGCGGACGAGAACGCCCTCTGGAGCTTCGGTCCCCACGACGTCTCCGTGGCCTTGGAAGTGCTAGGGGAAGCCCCCGTGCGTGTGGCAGCCCAGGGCCACTGCTACCTCCAGCCTCATATCGAGGATGTGGTCTTCCTGACCATGGAGTTCGCGAGCGGCGTCCTGGCGCACGTCCAGCTGTCGTGGCTCGATCCTCACAAGGAGCGGAAGTTGACGGTGGTCGGCGCGTCCAAGATGGCGGTCTTCGACGACATGGAAGCCCGTGAGAAACTCCGCATCTACGACAAGGGCGTGGAGCGACCGCCCGAGTACGCGTCATTCGGTGAAAGTCTGTCCATTCGGGAGGGGGACATCTTTATTCCCCGCCTCCCCAACGTCGAGCCTCTGGCTGCCGAGCTCGCGCACTTCGTGCGCGTGGCCCGTGGCACTGAGGCCCCCCGCGCAGGTGCCAAGGAAGGTGTCCAGGTGGTCCAAGTTCTCGAAGCAGCATCCCGCTCTCTCGCGGCCGGCGGCACGCCGGTGACGCTGTGAGCGCCTCCGCCGCCGGAACGCCCGTCGACGCGCTGATCAGCAAAGCGCGCGACCGGAGCGCCGTCTTCGGGATCGTCGGCCTGGGATACGTGGGTCTGCCGCTCGCCATGGAGCTGGTGCGGGCGGGGTACCGCGTCATCGGGTTCGACGTCAACCAGCGGACCGTGGACGGCCTCAACGCCGGCAAGTCGCACATCCAGGACGTGCCGACCCAGGCCGTGGCCGACGCGGTGAAGGCCAAGAAGTTCTCCGCCACGACGGACCTGTCACGCATGGGGGAGCCGGACGCGATCTCGATCTGCGTCCCGACGCCGCTCTCCAAGACCAAGGACCCGGACGTCAGCTACGTCCTCGCGGCCACCGAGTCGGTCAAGAAGACGCTGCGGAAGGGGCAGTTGATCGTGCTCGAGTCCACCACCTATCCGGGCACGACCCGGGAGCTGATGCTCCCCGCGCTCGAGTCGACCGGCATGAAGGTCGGCGTCGACTTCTTCCTCGCGTTCTCGCCCGAACGGGTGGATCCGGGCAATCCCAAGTACAACACGCGCAACACGCCGAAGGTGGTGGGCGGCATCACCGAGCACTGCCGGGAGGCGACCGTCGCGCTCTATCAACCCGCCATCGACACGCTCGTGCCCGTCTCGAATCCCGAGGCGGCGGAGCTGGTGAAAATTCTGGAGAACACGTTCCGGTCCGTGAACATCGGGCTCGCGAACGAGATGGCTATCGTCTGTGACAAGCTGGGCGTGGACGTGTGGGAGGTCATCGAAGCGGCTTCCACCAAGCCCTTCGGCTTCATGAAATTCACGCCCGGGCCCGGCGTAGGCGGGCACTGCATTCCGCTCGACCCCCACTACCTCGCGTGGAAGATGCGGACGCTCAACTACAAGACCCGGTTCATCGAGCTGGCCGGCGAGCTGAACGCCGAAATGCCCGAGTACTGGGTCACGAAGGTGGCGGACGGGCTCAACGATCTGGGCAAGGCGGTGCGGGGGAGCAAGATCCTGGTCGTGGGCGTCGCCTATAAGAAGGATATCGACGACATTCGCGAGAGTCCGGCTCTCGACGTCATCAAGCTGCTGGAGCAGCGGGGCGCGCAGGTGTCGTACCACGACCCGCACATCGCGAGCCTCCACGAGGACAAGCTCGACCTCAAGTCGGTGCCGCTGACCGCCGAGGCCCTGAAGCAGGCGGATTGCGTCATCATCGTCACGGACCACACGGGGGTGGATTACCACCTCGTGGCGAAGTCGGCACGGCTCGTGGTGGACACGCGCCATGTCCTGCCCCGCGGGAGCCGTGCGTGAACGTTGGCGTCGTCGGCACGGGATACGTGGGCCTGGTCGTCGGCGCGTGCCTGGCCGAAACGGGGAACGACGTCATCTGCGCGGACGTGGACGCCCGCAAGGTCGAGGGCCTGAAGCGGAACCAGCTGCCGATCTATGAGCCGGGGCTCGAGACCCTGGTGGAGCGGAATCAGAAGGACGGACGGTTGTCCTTCACCACCGACGTGGCGGGTGCGGTCGAGCGGTCCGACATCATCTTCATCGCCGTGGGGACGCCCCCCGACGAGGACGGCTCCGCGGACCTCCAGCACGTCCTCGCCGTCGCCCGCACCATCGGGCAACACATGCAGCGGTCGAAAATCGTCATCACCAAGAGCACGGTCCCGGTCGGCACCGCGGAGAAAGTCCGCGCGGAGATTCAGAATCACACCCAGACGCCCTTCCATGTCTGCTCCAACCCGGAATTCCTGAAGGAAGGGGCGGCGGTCGACGACTTCATGAAGCCCGACCGCGTGGTGGTCGGCGTCGACGCCGATGAAACGGCCCGCGTCCTCGAGGAGCTCTACGCGCCGTTCGTGCGGACCGGGAATCCGCTCATCTTCATGGACATTCCGTCGGCCGAAATGACGAAGTACGCCGCGAACGCCATGTTGGCGACCCGGATCTCCTTCATGAATCAGGTCGCACGCCTGTGCGAGGTGGTCGGCGCCGACGTCTCGCTGGTCCGCAAGGGAATCGGGAGTGACCGGCGGATCGGTCCCGCCTTCCTGTTCCCGGGTCCGGGGTACGGCGGGTCGTGCTTTCCGAAAGACGTGAAGGCGCTCATCAAGACCGGAGATGACCTCGGTGTGTCCCTCGATGTCCTGAAGGCGGTGGAAGCGGCGAATGACCGCCAGAAGCTCATCCTCTTCGACAAGCTGACCAAGCACTTCCCGGACGGCCTGAAGGGGAAGACCGTCGCCATCTGGGGTCTGGCATTCAAGGCCGAGACCGACGACGTACGTGAGAGCCCGGCCCTGGTCCTCGCCGAAGCGCTCCTCGAAGCCGGAGTGAAGGTCAACGTGCACGATCCGGAGGCGATGGCGACCGCGAAGGTGCAGCTGGGAACCAGAGTGGCGTACGCGCCGAACGCCTACGCCGCCCTGGAAGGCGCCGCCGCACTCGCCATCGTGACCGAGTGGCGCGAGTACCGCAATCCCGATTTCACCAAGATGAAGGGCCTGATGCGTCAGGCGCTGATCGTGGACGGGCGGAATCTCTACGAGCCCGGCCGGCTGGCGGACCTCGGGTTCACCTACGACAGCCTCGGCCGGCGCCTGGCATGCGCCTCCTCGTAACCGGGGCGGCAGGGTTCCTCGGCTCCCACCTCTCCGACGCGCTGATCGCCCGCGGGCACCAGGTGGTGGGGATGGACAATTTCATCACCGGGAATCGCGCGAACATCGCGCACCTGGCCGGGAATCCGGCCTGGCAGTTCGTGGAGCACGACGTCACGACGTTCATCAAGCTCGACGGTGCCCTGAACGGCATCCTGCATTTCGCCAGCCCCGCGAGCCCCATCGACTATCTCGAGCTGCCCATCCAGACCCTGAAGGTCGGATCGCTCGGCACGCACAACGCGCTGGGACTGGCCAAGGCGAAGGGCGCGCGCTTCTTCCTCGCCTCCACCTCCGAAGTCTACGGCGATCCGCTGGTCCATCCACAGCCCGAGAGCTATTGGGGCAACGTGAATCCCATCGGTCCGCGCGGCGTGTACGACGAAGCCAAGCGGTTCGGTGAAGCGATGACGATGGCGTACCATCGCACGCACAAAGTGGATACACGCATCGTTCGGATCTTCAATACCTACGGCCCGAGGATGCGCCCGCACGACGGCCGCGTCGTCTCCAACTTCATCGTCCAGGCGCTCGCCGGAGAGCCGCTCACGGTCTACGGCCGCGGCGATCAGACCCGCTCGTTCTGTTACGTGGAAGACCTGATCGAGGGCGTCATCCGGCTCTTCGAACGGGGCGCGGACGAGCCCGTCAACGTCGGGAATCCGAACGAGTTCACCGTGCGCCAGCTCGCGGAGCGCGTGATCGCGCTGACCGGAAGCAAGAGTCCCATCGTGGAGCGGCCACTGCCGACGGACGATCCCAAGGTCCGGAAACCCGACATCACCCGGGCCAAGGCGCAGCTGGACTGGGAACCGAAGATTTCCCTCGACGATGGTCTGCGCCGCACCATCGCGTACTTCCAGAGTCTCACGTCGCAGTGACGGCACGGTGGGTCGTGACCGGCGCCGCGGGGTTCATCGGGTCCCACGTGTGCGAGGCGTTGGTGGCGCGCGGCGACGCGGTGGTCGGCATCGACAACTTCGACCCCTTCTACAGTCGCGCCATCAAGGAGCGCAATCTGGCCGGGCTCAAGGGGCGGCGGGAGTTCGAGCTCCGCGAGCTCGACTGCGCCGACGCTGAGCTGCCTTGGGATGGGGTGACCGGAGTGGTGCACCTCGCGGCCAAGGCGGGCGTGCGCCCGTCACTCGACGATCCGGCCGCGTACGTCCGGGCCAACGTGCTCGCCACCGTACAGATCTTGGAAGGGGCCGGCCGGGCGGGCATCCGCCGGATCGTCCTCGCGTCTTCCTCGTCCGTGTACGGAGACACCACGTCGCCGCCCTTCGGGGAAGGCGCGCCCGCGATCGAGCCGGTCTCCCCCTACGCGGCGAGCAAGCGGGCGGGGGAGCTGATGGCGGAGGCGTTTGCGCACCTGTACGGCGCCCGCATCGCCAATCTGCGATACTTCACGGTGTACGGGCCCCGTCAACGCCCCGACCTGGCTATCCACAAGTTCACGGCCGCGATCGCCCGGGGCGAGCCGATCCGGATGTTCGGGGACGGATCCACCGAACGGGACTACACGTACGTTTCGGATGGGGTGGCCGGAACGCTGGCGGCGCTGGATTGGACGGGCCGGGCCGCTAGCCCCGAGTCGCGCGCGTTCAATATTGGCGGCGGCGGTCGCGTGCGCCTCGACCGGCTCATCGCTCTGATCGGCGAGGCCTTGCGGGTACCGCCCCGGATCGAGCGGGCGCCGATGCAGGCGGGTGACGTGGTGCTGACCGCCGCCGATCTGTCCCGGTCGGCCGCGGAGCTGGAATACCGGCCCCGGGTGGGCATCGAGGATGGCATCCGGAACTTCGTGACCTGGTACGAGGGAGCCTATGGACGCCAGTCCTGAGCATCTGGTCAATCAGGCGCGGGAGCGGTTTCAGCTCGGCGACTATTATGGCACCATCCATCTCATCGAGGATGTCGTCGCCACGGGTCGCGCGTTCGCCGATGCCCACCATCTCCTCGGGCTTTCCTACTCGCTGGTGGGACAGTACGAGAAGGCGTTGGAGGAGCTGGACGAGGCCCTGGAGCTCAACCCCCGATATGTGGAAGCGCTGGTACACAAGGCGCTCGTGCTCAACCAGCTGGGGCGGGAGGATGACGCCGACACCGCGTTGCGGCGGGCGGGCCAGCTGGGCAGCGACACCCAGCGCGGGTTTGCCGGGCACGTGGCGGCCAAGCTCGCCAATCACCATGCCGGCCTCGGCGATGCCTACGTCGAGGCGGGCGGCCTGGGGGAGGGGATCCTGCAATACCAGGCGGCCCTGGCCCTCGGACCCGGCTTCCATGATTTGAGGTATAAGCTCGGGCGGTTGCTGCTGGAGGCGGGACGGGTGCTCGAGGCGCGGGAGCAGTTCGAAGTGATCGTCCGGGACCGGCCGAATTTTCTGGATGCCTCGGCCATGCTCGGACTGGCGTGCTACTTGTCGGGCGACGGCCTCACCGCTCGCCGGGTGTGGGAGGACCTCCGGGACCGCCGGCCGGAGGACCCGCGCGTCGAAGCCTATCTCGGTATGCTCGACCGTGGGGAA
Organism: Gemmatimonadales bacterium; assembly: GCA_036270745.1. Taxonomy (GTDB): domain Bacteria; phylum Gemmatimonadota; class Gemmatimonadetes; order Gemmatimonadales; family GWC2-71-9; genus 40CM-2-70-7. The sequence continues at coordinate 11,073 of DATBBZ010000385.1, forward strand.
GAACCAGCGCCCGTTGCCAAGAAGTCGGAACCGGTCCGGACCAAGAAGAAAAAGAATTCGTGAAGCGCCTGGGAATCGTGCTCCTGGTGACCGCCCTGGCCTGTGCGCGCAGCGCCGCGGACCATGAGGCGCTCGGGGACCAGAAATACGCCGCGGGATCGTACCGCGATGCCTTGGCGGAATATCAGCTGGGCCTCAAGGCGAATCCCGGGAACTCGGGATTGCACGCGAAGACCGGCGCCGCCGCGCTTCATACCAGCGATGCCGGTCTGGCCGCCGCGGAGTACCGGGCGCTGGGCGTGAGCGACCGTTCCCGTGTCGACGAAGCGGCGGACGGTCTGGAGCGGGCCGCGCGCCTGGCGCAGCTGTCGCAGGATCACGCCACTCTGGCCTTCGCGGTCGCGGCGTTGCGCGCGTTGGCGCCGGGACGGCCCCTCGGCGCGTACGCGCGGGCGGCGCTCGGTGACGCCCTGACGCGTGGCGACGCCGGGGACGCCCTCAATCTGCTGCCGATCGCGATTGCGACGACGGCGGATCCGCGCGCTGCCGACTCCCTGCTGTTCGTGTACGGTGAGGAGCAGGCCCGCAACAAGGCGTGCGACACGGCGTCGTCGGCGTTCAACGCGGTACTGGAACGGAAGCACAACGCCGTAGTGGTGGACGACGCCCGTGCCGGTCTGGCGGCCTGTGCGCTGATCACCGGACAGAATCTGCTGGCGCAGGGGAAACCGACGGATGCGGAGCCGTGGTTCAGTCGAGCCACCGCGCCCGAGGCTGCCGCGGAAGTGAGCCGGATGGCGTGGCTGGGATTGGGAGATGTGCGCCTGGCGCAGGGTGATGTGCCGGGCGCGCTCGAAGCGTATCAATCGGCACTGACGGGGGCAGCCCCGGGAGATTCCATCAGCGTGATGGCACAAAACAAGATTGCGGCGTTGGGGCGGGCCGTAACGCCTCCGGACTCACACCAATGACGCGGGCCGGTATCTGCGCCGTCCTCCTCGCGCTCGCCGGGTGTTCGACCCCGACCGTCAAGACGGGTGTGACTCCCGAGACCCAGTTCGCCGAGGCCCGGGCCTACTTCCATCACGGCGACTTCGACAAAGCGCTGACCGCCTACCGCCGGCTGATGTTCGAGCTGAATCCCGGCGACCCGCAGCTGGCGGAGGCGCGGTATTATGCGGCCGAGTGCCAATTCCAGCAGGGGCTCCTCGTCGAAGCGGCGCACGCGTTCCGCGACGTCGCCGATCAGTCTCCCGAGAGTCCATTCGCGCCCGTCGCCTTGCTGCGAGCGGGGGATGCGAACCTGCGTACCTGGCGCGACCCCGAGCTCGATCCGACGCCCGGGCAGACCGCGCTCGCCATTTACCAGGAGCTGGTCGGCCGCTACCCCGGCACCGAAGCGGCGGCGCGTGCCCAGGTCCGCGTGCACGAGTTGAACGACCAGTTCGCGACCAAGGCCTATGCGAACGGGATGTTCTACTTCCGGCGGCGGGCCTATGACTCCGGCATCATCTATTTCAAGGACGTCATCGCCACGTATCCGGAGAGCGGCCTCGTGACCGACGCCCTCCTGCGGCTGGCCGACACGTACTCGATCATCGGGTACCAGGACGAGCTGAAGGAAGTGTGCGGCACGCTGCGCCGGTTTCATCCCGCCCAGGCCGTCACCGCCCGCACCTGCCCGCCTGATTCGACGACCGCCGCGCACTGAGCGCCGTGGACGCCCTCTTCGGCGGCTCGTTCGATCCCGTACACCTCGGTCATCTGGTGGTCGCGGAGGCCGCCGCCGATGCCCTGGGCTCGGGCGTCCGCTTCGTGCCTGCCCGCGAGCAGCCGTTGAAACGGGAGGGCCACGGCGCACCGGCTTCGCACCGGGCCGCCATGCTCTCGCGGGCTCTCGCGGGAAACCCAAGGTTTTCCGTGGAATCCATGGAATTGGAACTGCCCCCGCCGTCCTTCACGGTTTCCACGCTGCGGGCCCTGGCCCGACGGGAGCCGGGGAACCGGTTTTTGTTGTTGTTGGGGGCGGACGCCGCTCGGGAGCTGCCGCGTTGGCATGACGCCGACGCGCTCCCGGGCTTGGCGGACGTGGTAGTGTTCGCCCGGCCGGGGGCCGAGGTTCCGCGGAGCTCATTGATCAGCCGGACCATCACCGTGCCGGCGGTCGACATCTCGGCGACGGACATCCGCGCGCGCGTGGCGGCGGGGCAATCGATTCGGTACCTCGTGCCGGAACCGGTGCGGGAGTACATCGAAGCACATGGACTCTATCGGTAGACAGGGCGGTTGATGAATCCGTTCCAACAGACGAAGGCGCTGGTGCAGAAGGTGTTCGGGACCCGGTTCTCCAGGGAGCTGAAGCGCATTCAGCCTCTGGTGAACGAGGTGCACGAGCACGAGCGCCGATTGAAGGCCCTGCCGGACGCCGAGGTCCAGGGGCAGACCGCCAAGTTCCGTGGCGTTCTGGCGGAGCGGGTCGGGGTGCTGCAGGCCGAGGTCGACCGCCTCAAGAAGGCGAAGCACGACTGTCCCGACGTGGAGGAACGCCTGGCGCTGGACCGGGACCTCGCCAAGGCCGAGGAGCGGTACAAAGCGGCACTCGCGGACGCGCTCATGGCGCTTCTGCCCGAAGCCTTCGCGACCATCCGCGAAGCGTGCCGCCGGCTCCAGGGGTCGGCCGTAGAGGTGACCGGACACGAGCTGACGTGGGACATGGTTCCCTACGACGTGCAGCTGATCGGGGGCGTCGTGCTCCATCAGGGCCGGATCGCCGAGATGGCGACTGGGGAAGGGAAGACGCTTGTCGCCACGCTGCCGCTGTATCTCAACGCCCTGCCCGGGCGCGGGGCGCACCTCGTCACCGTGAACAACTACCTGGCGCGGCGCGACTCCCAGTGGATGGGGCACCTCTTCCGCTGGCTCGGCCTCACCGTCGGGTGCATCGACGATACCGAGCCGTCGTCGCCGGAGCGGCGCACGGCCTATGGGTGCGACATTACCTACGGGACCAACAACGAGTTCGGCTTCGACTATCTGCGCGACAACATGGTCTTCCAGCTGGAGCAGCGGGTCCAGCGGGAGCACCATTTCGCGATCATCGACGAGGTGGACTCGATCCTCATCGACGAAGCGCGGACGCCCCTCATCATTTCGGGGGCGGTGGGCGCCGAATCCGACGCCAAGTACGCGCAATTCAACAGTCAGGTGGTCCAGCTGGTCCGGAAGCAGGCGGCCGTGGTGTCCGACCTGATCGCGGCTGCCGAGCCCCTCCTGGCGGACGAGAAGACGCGGTACGACGCGACCACCAAGCTGTATCAGGCGCAGCTCGGGATGCCGAAGAACAAGAAACTGCTCAAGCTCCTCAACGAGGAGGGCGTCAAGGGAGCGGTGCAGCGCGTGGAGCTCGACGTCCTGGCGGACCGGAAGTCACCGGCCAAGGATCAGCGGCTCCGGCACATCGAGGACGACCTCTTCTTCGTCCTCGACGAGCGCGGCCACTCGGTGCACCTGACCGACAAAGGGGTGGAGGTGATGTCGCCCCAGGATCCGCAGCTGTTCGTGGTGCCGGACATTTCGCATGAGATCCACGCCATCGAGCACGACGACGAGCTGAGCGCCGCCGAGAAGGTGGAACGACGCCGCACGGTGGAAGGCGACTACGCGGTCAAGAGCGAAACCCTCCACATCATCCACAAGCTCCTTCAGGCTCACGCGCTCTACGAAAAAGACGTGGATTACGTGGTGCAGGAGGGTCAGGTCTTCATCGTGGACGAGTTCACCGGCCGGATGATGCCCGGCCGTCGCTGGTCGGACGGTCTGCACCAGGCGGTCGAGGCGAAGGAAGGCGTGGCGGTTCGCGAGGAGTCCAAGACGCTCGCGACCATCACGATTCAGAACTACTTCCGGATGTATGAGAAGCTCGCCGGGATGACGGGCACCGCCGAGACCGAGGAGACCGAGTTCTATCAGATCTACGGGCTCGAGGTGTCGGTGATTCCGACCAACCGGCCGGTGCGCCGGATGGACAAGCACGACCTCATCTACAAGACCCGGCGGGAGAAGTACAACGCCATCGCGGACGAGGTCGACCGGCAGCACAAACGGGGACTGCCCGTCCTCGTCGGCACGGTGAGCGTCGACGTGTCCGAAACCCTCT
>DATBBZ010000386.1:0-6301 GCA_036270745.1 Gemmatimonadales bacterium
AGTACGGCGCCCTGCCCCTCCTCGCCCGTTTCCTGGTCTGCTCAGAATTCGTAGTCGCGTTGAACGGGAAGATCTTCGGTTGGTCGGGACAGGCGGCCTACATGGCCTCCCACGGCATGACCATGATCCCCTTCTTCCTCGGTGCCGCGCTGGCCATCGAAGCCCTCGGCACGCTCTGCGTGGTGACGGGGTTTCAGGCCCGTGCCGCGGCCTCGGGTCTGTTCGTCTACCTCGGCATCGTGAGCGTGCGGCTGCACGACTTCTGGAACCAGACCGGCATGGTCGCCGGGTTAAACCAGGGGCAGTTCTTCAAGAACCTCGGCATGATGGGATGTCTGGTGATGATCGCGGTGTACGGGCCGGGACGGTGGGTGGTGGGGCGCCGAACCCCGGTCTAACGCCCGGGGCCAGTTCATGGCGCCCTCAGCACCACCATCGTGTCGGCGAGGAGGGCCACGGCCACCCCGTTGGTCCACCCGAACCCGTCTTGCGCGGGGTATTCCCCTCCGCCCGCCCGGCGGGCGATGTCGAGCACGTCGTACTTCTCCACCATCTTGTCGGTGGCGTCGTAGACCCGACGGTTGACCGCCAGCCAGCGGGCGCGTGCCGAGTCGGCCAGGGTGGAGTCGCCGTAGCGCCTGAGGCCTTGAATGGCGAGCCACTGGAGTGGCGGCCACCCGTTGGGTATGTCCCACTGCTGGCCCGAGCGGATCAGGGTCGTCGTAAACCCGCCCGGCCGCAGGAACTCGCGTGCGAGCTCCGCCGCCACGCCTCGCGCCTCCTCGCGGGTCGCCAGGCCGAAATAGAGAGGATAGACCGCGGCCATCGTCGGGCGATCGGTCACCCGCTCCCCCGTGGACCAACGGACGTCGAAGAAGTACCCAGCCGAGGAGTCGTACGCTGCGGCGAGGAGGGCGCGCCGCCGATCCCGGGCTTCCTCCCCGAACCGCGTCGCTACGCTCAGGTCTCCTGCGGCCCCCCGGAATCGCCGCAGGGCGGCGATCAGGGTTTCGTCGTAGTAGAGGAGGCTGTTCAAGTCCACGGGCGCCAAGTCCGTGGTCTCGAGGCTCCTCAAGTCCGCGGTGTCACGCATCCAGCGGCTCGAGAAATCCCACCCGCTCTCGGCACTGGCCCGGATGCGCCGGTACAGCTCCGGTCGCCGGGCGGCGGCTACCCCCTGCGCGAGCGTGTAGTCCTCCCGGTACGACTCCGCTCTGGGCTCGGCCAGATCGTCCCAATACCGGTTGAGGATGTCGCCCGAGGCCAAACGCACCACTCGCCGGTACGCATGACCGCGAGCGAGCGTCGAGACTCCCTCCATCCAAAACGCGTGCTCCGCCTCGAGGGCGTCCAGGTACTGCAGGGCCCGGGCGGTATCGGTGGCACGGGCGTAGAGTCCCACCATCGCGCCGAAGAAGGGCGCCTGACTCCGGCTCAGATAGTACGTGCGGTTGCCATTCGGAATGTGCCCGACGGTGCGAATCAGGTAGGCGAAGTTGTCGAGCATCTCCCGCGCGAGGTCCAGGTGGCTATCCGCGACCAGTCCCAACATTTCGAAGTACGAGTCCCAGTAATAGATCTCCCGGAACCGCCCGCCGGGGACGAGATACGGCTCGGGAAGCGGAATGAGTGAGGACCGTTCCGGGAGCGTGTCACGAGCGGGCGGGGTTCGGGTCAGAACGTCCCACAACGATTGGATGTGCCGCTCCATCGTTTGCGTCGTGTCACTGTGGTACCCCTCCCCTGCCGATGGGGCGAGAGCGAACCACCCGGTCACGAACGTCCGCAGATCGAACCCCGGGGTCCCACGCGCCGAGTCGTATCGGGCGACGATCTGGGCGGGTGGCGCCTTCGGGACTGCATCTACGAAGGTCTTAGAATCGGGAAAGACGGCCCTGAGCTGCACGTCCTGAAAGAGGGAGCCCAGATCGTGGGCGGGATCATATCTCCCGTTTCTCTCCTCACTCTTCCCGCTTCCCACTTCCCGCATCCCGCTCTCTTGCAGTTCCGCAAGCAAGTACTGCACCGCGATATCCGTGAGCGTCCAGAGTTGGACGTCGGAGCTGACTCCGTACCGTTCGGGGTGGAGCGAGTCGCTGGTGACGCGGTAACTCCAAAGCTCGTTGTATCCCATCCGCGAGCGCTGGACGGCGGTCGCCACGGTATCGAGGAGAACCCGCAACGTGTCGGCCGCCGGGCGACCCATGGAATCCGTCGCCAGGATCGCTTCTGACATCGCAGCCAGGATGATGTTCACGTCGCGCCCCCAAACCACGGCAGGCGAGTGGTAGGCGTCCTGAGCGAATGCCTGCCAGACCCCGGGATCTGCGTACGCGTCGTTCGCGACGACGGGCCCCAGTCCAGGTACAAACAGGCCCACGGGATAGGGCCTCAGAAGCACGTTGAGGTAGTTGAAGGCCACCAGGGGGTCGGGGGGATAGGTCAGCAGGGCCATAGCCTGATCGGTGCTCAGCACGGGGATGGGATGGCCCACACTGTCGAGGGACAGCGCCAGGAACACCAGGGTGTCCGGAATGGATTCATCCGCAGCCACCCGGGACCAGTACCTCCTGGCAGAGTCGGGGAACGCATCAAGCCGTGCGCCGACGTCGCGACGGACTTGATCCCTCGAGATCGCGACTTCGAAGTGCCGAATGGCCTTTCGCCAGGTGGCGATGGCTACGGGGAGATTGACAGACAAAGGCGCCGCCAGCCGGGAGTCGTACACTCCCAGACGACGCAGGGCTCCGATGATGCTATCGATGGACTCGAGGGCTTTCGGCATCCAGATCGCGTTGACGTCCATCGCGAATCGGCCGCCGGCATACCCCACGCGGCTGTCGCGCCAGCTCGAGGACACCCAGCTCCCATCATCCCCGCGTGGGAAGCTCACCAGGTTGGTCGCGACGGGGTCCTTCGTGTACGGAGCGGCTTCCCGCGCGACATAGGTGAGGTTCGCCATCATCCGTTTCAGGCGATCCCCTGCCAGCAGGAAGTGACGCTTCCGAGAAGCGGGGATCCGGGGGTCCGTGAGATACTCGGCCACGACGACGGGAAGCTGGACGTCGTCGTCCACCATCCGGTAGTTCTCGCGGGTAGTCCCCAGCGCAGAGAGGATCCCGCGGGCGAGCGCGTAGTCCCGGCGGGTAACGGCCTCGTGGTAGAGCGCGGCGTGCTCCCGGATCGCCTGCCCCCCCAGCGCCTCCTCGTGACTCACATTGCCGTCGTCCCGGAGCTTCCGGAGCGCGCTCCCGATCACGAGCTCGAAGGACGCGGGCGCCCAGACGGGCCACATCATCAGGGCCGTCATCAACCCGTCCCGCCCGAAGTAGGTGCCGTAATTCGGGAGCCCTGCCATCACCTTTTCGCGATAGGTCAGGAGCTCCGCACCACGAACTTCCCGCTCCAGGCGGCGAATTCGCACCGGATGGGACATATCCGCGGCAACCCGCGCATAGAATCGCCGGAAGTCGTCATTGAACATCTCCCCCCGTGGCACAGGGGTCAGCGCCGGCGCGTCGGTGGCGATGGTGACGATCACCTTGGCGGTGCCGGGACCACTCACCCGGATGGCGAGGCCACTGTCGGCCCACGTCGCAGTCGTCCCAGGGTCGCCGGCGATGGTGAGACGGAGATGCCGCCGTCCGTCGAACGAAACCTGGTCGATCCGCAACACCCACCCGCGATGATGCCGGATCAAGGCCAGCGCGGGCCCGAGGCGCGCGGTGAGTGTCGCCGTGTTCGTCACCCCCAGGATGGCCAGCTCCCTCCTTCGCTCGGCGTCCGGCAGGGCCCCGAGGTCGTGAATGAGTGTGGTGAGCTCTCGTTCACTGAAGGCAACTGAGTCGAATGGGAGCGAATCCCGGAAAGCGTAATGGAAGTCCCGCTCGACACGCATCGAGCCGAGAAGAAAGAGGCCAATGGTGGCGGTAGGTGACCCTAAGTCGAGTCGATAGGACAGGGTCCGGAAGGCTCCGGCCGGACCCGGAACGGCGCCGCTCGATCCCCAGGTGACGCCCGCGTTGCCACCCGCCCCGTCCCGCAGGGTGAACCCGATGCTCTCATCCAGGGCGTCGGCCCACACGTTGACCACCCGGCCGAGCCGGTGATCGATGTAGACCTGGACTGCGTCTCCAGCGGCATCTCTATAGAAGCGGGTGACGTAGCCGCGGTAGCCCGCCGTGTCGTCCAGCGCGGGGTCGGGAAGGGCGAGTACGGGTGGGACGGTGTCCCCAGCCACCGGCTGACTCTGCGGCGAGAAACTCCACGGCACGCCTGCGGGGTTAACGAGCGTCGCCGTTGCAAGTGCCAGCAGGCTGAGGTTCATCGAGGTGCACCGTCGCCGAGGAAGCTGCAAGTGTGGTCCCTGCCATCGGGGGCGGACAGGCCGGCCATCGCAACCACCTACAGCACGACGACCGGCCTGACCAAAATCATTGCGAAGACCTAGAACCGATAGCCCATCGACACCTGGAACATCCTGGGCAGAATGGGCCGTGCCAGGAACAGGTTGCTGGTCCGGCCATTCGCCAGGAGGGAGAGCCTTGGATTCCCCTCCTCCAGCCCTTCGGAGTTGAACGCGTTCAGGAGATCTCCCCGAATGGAGAGTCCGCTGGACGGAATGACGTACTCAGCCCCGAAGTTGAAATAGGAATAGGTCGGGAGCTGATTGTTACAATTGTTCACGTTCGTGCAGCGGCGATCGACGAAGTGCCAGTCCCCATCGATGCGCAGCTGCGGCGACACCGCGTAGATGGCACTAAGGTTCCCCACCAGCGGCGGGACGCCTGCCAGAAGCGTTCCGATGTCGGCGCCTGTGGGACAGCCTCCACTCCCCGCCGGGCAGCTCGCGTACGCCGCCTTGAGGAGGGTCCAGTTTGTCATTGCGGACAGTCCGCTGTTCGGGAGGTGGCCCGACGCCTCCAGCTCGAGGCCGTAGGAGCTGACCTCGGGATTGCTCTGGATGATCCAGATCGGCAATCCAGTGCCGGGATCGGTGACCAGTCCCTGGCTTACGATGTCTTTGAGAATGGTGTAGAAGCCATCCACGGTCACGCCGACGTCGCGACCTGCGTGCTTCACGCCGACTTCCACGGTTTCATTGCGCTTCGACTTGAATAGATCGACTTGCTGCTCGGCCGAGGCGTTCAAGAACTCGTCCAAGGCCGGCATCTTGTAAGCGCGACTCCCCAGGGCATAGAGGGTGGTCTCGGGGTTCAGCTCGTAGTTGAAGCCGATCGACGCGGCCCAGTCGTCGATGGTGCGACTGAAGTGACGGTACGACGAGTTGGCCCCCCAGATGTCCTGATTGTACAACGTGGTCGAGCCCAAGGTATCACCACCTACCGGCGTGACCGTCGTGGTCTGCGAGGTCTGGACGTAGGCGTCGCTCTCGTACCGGACGCCAAGATCGGCCCGCAGGCGGTCGTTCAAGTGGAATGAGCCGCCGGCCACGCCGGAAAACACGGTGGTCTGCCCGGTGCCGTTCACGTAGTTCGAGACGAAGCGCCGGAAGCCACCCTGGGTGGCGGCGAAATGCCCCAGCGGAACGACTATCGAATCCCTCGTCGCGCCCACGTTGTAGTGGAACACGACGTTGGCGGTATCGATGTGCAGGTCGACAAAGTGCGGGTTGTCCGCGACGTCGGTGAAGATGTCCGTGAAATACCAGTTGTTCCCCTGCGTGTAGTTGGCGAAATAGACACCGAACGACAGGTTGTTCCCGCCCGGCAAATCCCTCTTCAGGGTGAGCTGATCCTGGAAGGCGCCGAGGGGTTTATTCACGTGCCACTCACCGCCGGGAGACAGCAGCCCGTTTGCGTCGCTGTAGCCGAGAGGAGTGCCGTTGGGACTGAGTGCATTCGGGTAGGTCATGTGGTAGTTGTAGCCAGGCTGCACCGAGATGTGGAGGCTGTCGGCATTCCCGGGAATCGTCCCGCGTCGCTGCAGGATGCTCTGGTAGTACGAGCCCCAGTATTGCGTCAGGTACTGGTTGACCGCCGCGCCCGTGTCCATCACGTCGAACGGCACGATGGCGTTCCACTCTTGGTGATTCGACATCAACTGCGCCGCGTTCTCGATGTTCCACCCGTTGGCCAGGTTGAACCCCGCGTCGGCGGTCAGCCAATAGGCGTGGGTCAGGAGCCCGTTCTGCAGCGGCAGGGTGAGTTGTCCGTCCGGCGTAGGGACCGAGATGCCGTTCCCCTCATTGGTGTTCATCGATCCAGTGGCCGAGAACCCGGGAACTCGCTGGAACTTGGTCAGGTTGGTGGAGTCGGGGTACAGGTACGGCAAGTCGAGA
>DATBBZ010000387.1:0-3190 GCA_036270745.1 Gemmatimonadales bacterium
TCCGTCGATCGCACCGGCGTAATCCCTGGCAGCTGCAGCCAACTCTTGGAGATTGGCGAGGGCCGTATCGAGCAGCTCCCGCCACTTCGCGACGGTGGGATCGATCCGCTCGAGGGCTGCCAGGGTTCTCATGCCCTTCGAGAGGCCCGATTGATCCGCGGCCTCCTCCAGCTCGCGGGCGAGGCGTCCCAGCTCCTCGGCGTTGGCCAGGCGCTTCGCCTCGGTCTCGAGGGCCCCGTCCTCCCCAACTTTCGGCGCGGCGTGCGAGATCTCTTCCACCACGTGACGGAGGTAGTCGGCCTTCCGGCGGACGTCCTCCTGCCTGCTCTTGAGCTCGTTTTCCTTCACTACCGCACTCTGCCACCGCGCGTAGGCGTCCCGCACCGCCGTCCGCTCCACCTGCGCGTCCGCGTACGCGTCGAGGATATCGGCCTGCGCGTCTCCTTTCACGAGGGACTGCGTCTCGTGTTGGCCATGCAGATCGACCAGCGCGGCCCCCAGCTGTGCGAGCACTCCGACGGTGGCTGGAGATCCGTTCACCCAGGCCCGGGACCTGCCCTCCGGATACACTTCGCGGCGCACCACCACCGTCTCTTCGGACAGATCGACGCCGAGCTCGTCGGCCACGGCACGGATTCCGGCGGCACCCGCCAGATCGAAGGCGCCCTCCACCACGGCCTTCTCCGCGCCGGGGCGCACGACATCCCCGGACGCGCGCTCGCCCAGGAGCAGGGCCAGCGCGTCCACGAGCATCGACTTCCCCGCACCGGTCTCGCCCGTGAGGACGTTGAGACCGGGAGCGAGCTTCAGTGTGACGTCGGCGATGACGGCGAGATCACGAACGCGCAGCTCAGCCAGCACTACCGGCGCTCGCGGTCGGAGAGGTCCCCCCACTGCAGCTTCTTCCGCATCCGGGCGAAGAACCCTTCCGGGCCGAGGCGCACGAGGAGCACCGGCTTCTCGGCCCGGCGGACCAGCAGGCGGTCTCCGGGCGGGATGATCGTCCCCACCTGCCCGTCGAACGACACCATCACGTCCTCCGTCCAGGGAGCGATGGGCTCGACGGCCACCACGGAGCTGGAAGGGAGCACCAGCGGGCGTACGGCGAGAGTATGGGGACAGATGGCGGTGACCACGATCGCGTCCACGCCCGGCACCACGATGGGGCCGCCCGCCGACATGGAGTAGGCGGTCGAGCCGGTCGGCGTGGAGATGATGATCCCGTCCGCCGAGTATTGCCCGACTTCGTCCCCATCCACCGAGACGCGGAGCCGGACCACGCGGGCGACCCCGCCCTTGTGGACCGCGACGTCGTTCAGCACGAGCGGCTCGGTCCGGGCCGGCCCCTGCTTGTGCTCGATGGTCGAGACCAGCGCCAACCGTGGCTCGGTCGCGTAGGCTCCCCGGACCAGCGCATCGAGCGCCCAATCGAGACTCTGGAACGACGCGGTCGTGAGGAATCCGACGCGGCCGAGGTTGACGCCGAGGATCGGGGTCTCTTTGCCCTTCAGGAGACGAGCCCCGCGCAGGAGCGTCCCGTCCCCACCGAGCGTGAGGAGACAGTCGAGCGGCGAGTGGTCGGAGAGAGTAGCCGGGTGCGGCGCCGGCCACAGCTTCAGGAGATCGGGTTCAGCGTGGTAGGTGACGCCGAGCTTGGGGGCCGCCGCCGTCAGCTGGGCGAGCACGGTCCCGAGGTCGCGGTAGTTGGCGTTGCCGACGACCCCGACGTTCATTTGGGAGTGAGCGACTCCTCCGCCGCGAGCGCGCGGAACCGCGTCACGATGCCTTCGGCCGTGAGCCCCACTTCCGCGAGCTGCTGCGCCCGGGGGGCGTGCTCGTAGATCCGGTCCGGAACGCCGAGCGGCACCACGCGCACACCGGGCGCCGTGGTCTCCACCATACCCGCCAGGTACGCACCGAAGCCGTTCACCACGGTCCCGTCCTCGACGGTCAAGAGGAGCTGGTGGTCGTGCACCAGCGCATCGAGCGTCACCCGGTCGAGCGGCTTCAGGAAGCGGCAATTCACCACCGTCAGGTCCCATCCGTCCCCAGCCAGCTGCTCCGCGGCGGCCAGGGCCGGCTGGCACATCACGCCCACGGCGAGGATCGCGCCGTCCTTCCCCTTTCGCAGAATTTCCCACGTGCCGTAGGGCACCGGCTGGATCTCGGCGGCGGGAGGCACCTCGGAGGGGGTCTTGTCCCGGGGATAGCGCAGGGAGAAGGGTCCGTCGTGCTGGAGCGCGCAGCGCAGGAGACCCACGAGCTCCCGCCCGTCGCGCGGCGCGGTGACCGTCATGCCGGGCACCGCCAGGAGGTACGCGATGTCATAGAGACCCATGTGGGTCTGGCCGTCATCTCCCACCATGCCGGCGCGGTCCATCGCGAAAATCACCGGAAGCTTCTGAATCGCGACGTCGTGGATGATGTTGTCGTAGGCGCGCTGCAGGAACGTCGAATAGATGGCGACGACGGGGCGCACGCCCTGCGTCGCCAGGCCCGCCGCGAACGTCGTCGCGTGTCCTTCCGCGATCCCAACGTCAAAGAACCGCGCCGGATACTTCTTCTGAAAGAGATTGGTCCCCGTGCCGGACGGCATCGCCGCCGTGATCGCCACCAGGTGCGGATACTCGGCCCCGAGCTGGACGAGCGCCTCCCCGAACACCTTGGTCCACTGCGGGCTGCCGGGCGCGACCGGTTTCAGTTTGCCCGTCACCGGATCGTAGGGCGCGCGGGCGTGATACTTCTCGAGGTCGGGCTCGGGTAGCGGGAAGCCCTTCCCCTTGTGCGTCAGCACGTGCACCACGCGGGGGCCCTTCAGGGACTTCACGATCTCGAACGTGGACAGCATCTGGTCGATGTTGTGCCCGTCGATCGGGCCGAAGTAGCGGAACCCCAGCTCCTCGAACAGCATGCCGGGAGACCAGAGGTTCTTCACGCTCTCTTCGACGGTCTTGGCGAACTCCACGAGCTTGGGGCCACCCACGAGATGCGAGGCCCGCTCGATCATCCCCTTGACCATCTCGCGCACGCGAACGGTGAGCGGATTCGCGATCACGGAGCCCAGGTATTTGCTCATGGCGCCCACGTTCGGCGCGATGGACATCCCGTTGTCGTTCAGGACGAAAATGATGTCTCGATTGGAATGCCCGGCGTTGTTCAGCGCCTCGTACGGCAGGCCGCAGGTCATGGC
>DATBBZ010000388.1:0-21071 GCA_036270745.1 Gemmatimonadales bacterium
GGTCCGGGGGACGGCCGGGGGGTCGGTCCGGGGGGTGGTCGGGGGGGGTGGTGGGGCAACATGGGGCAACGAAGAGCGGCTCAGGAGGGGCGACGGGCGAATGCTTGTACGAATGCTTGTAACGCCCGAAAACGGTCGAAGCCCGACACCACGTATCGTAGCGTCGGGCTTCGAGTTGCCCCTCCTGGGCTCGAACCAGGACTCTCCTGATCCAGAGTCAGGCGTGTTGCCAGTTACACCAAGGGGCAGTGCATGGAGCTGAGGGGGCTCGAACCCCTGACCTCCTGGGTGCGATCCAGGCGCTCTCCCAGCTGAGCTACAGCCCCGCAGGGAGACGCAACTTAGACGCCTGCCTCCCGACGAGCAAGCCCTGATAACTCAACACTATCCCCCTACTTGGCCAAACGCGGAAGTCGGAAGGGGGAACGCGGAACCCGCTGCCCGGGCGCAGCACCTCCACGCCGGTTCCGCGTTCCACCTTCCGCGTTCCGCGTTCCGCGTTCCAAAATCCACGGTTATTCTTCCTCCATGCGCGCCACCTCCACCACCTTCTCCGCCCCCATCGCCGCTCCCCTCGAGAAGGTCTTCAACCTCCTCTCCTCCACCGACACCTACCCGTCCTGGCTCCCCGGCTGCCAGGCCGCCAACACCCTCGGCGCCCTCAAAAAAGGCTCCCGCGTCTCCATCACCTTCGGCGTCGATCGCTCCACCATCCTCGAAATCGTCGACTTCTCCCCACCGTCCTCCATCGGCTGGGCCGACCGCGGCGACCGCCGCGGCTCCCGCGTCTTCTTTCAATTGTATTTCGGCGGCGGCGCCACCACGCTCTCGATGAAAGACGTCTGGGAACCGAAAAAGATCACGGACCTGGTCAAAGGCCGGATCTTCAAGCGGCGGGATGCGAAGCGGTTCTTCGATGCGGTGGTCAATAACCTGCGCAAGGTGGTTACGAAGTAACTGACCCCGGGCGCAAGCCCGGGGTACCCCGAGGCTACTTCCCGCTGCTCTTTTCCCAATTCAAGAACAACACACCCCCGGACGCGGGGAGTGGTGTGGACCCAGCAGCGGGTGTGATTTGCAACTGGAGTTCCTCCTGGGGTTGCTTGCTGCAATCCCAGCACTGCAGTGCGAAATCGCTGAGCCGCCGCGTCCGCGAGAGCAACATCACATGCACCTGCGCGTTCTCCGTCACCAGCGAGTCATTCCGGTAGAGCTTCCCGTACGTCCACAGCGCCACCCGCGAATTGATCGTCGGCACGAGCGGCGAATGGACGGTCGTGTTGCCATGGTAATAGAGCCCCATGATCACGCCGCCGAACCGGGGATGATGCGGAATGTCGTTCGTCTGCACGCCGTATAGATCGAGCCGCCACTTCGCCCCATCCTGCGTCGTAAAGGCCGCCTCCCCCTCCACTGAATCCCGCACCGCCCCCTTCTCCCACGCCGTGAAGGCAAACGTCCCCGTCACCTTCGCCACGTTGTTCGAGAAGGGCCCATTCGCCTCCTGCTTCCTCAGCGATACGGACTCCGGGCCGAAGCCCGGAATCACAGGATTCACGCTGTCGGGAAACGGAAACGGCCCGGGCAGAATCTGCACCACGGGCCCTCCACCCTTCACGTGAATGACCTTTACGCTCGGAGCCTGCGCATAATCGGAGGGGACTGCAGTCTGCAGTCTGCTCCCGACTTCGGCCTCCGCCGCATCATTCCCGACGTGGAGTTTCGCCTTCATCCCCAGTTTTTCATGCGACCCCTCACCGATCGGACAGTAAACCTCGTAGTCCCCGGCCTTGAGATCGAGCGTGAGCACCGCGCTGTCGCCGGGGGCGATCTGCGCCGTCTCCTTCTCGAGCCCCTTCCCCTCGACTTCGAACTGATGGGGGATGGTGCCGGTGTTCTTGGCGATGAAGGTCACCGGGCCAGGGCCAATCGCGGTCCTAGACAGCTCGACCTTCCACTCGGAGAGCTTCACGGTCACGGTGGAGGCCTGGACGTGGCCAGCTGTCAGGGTCAGGATAAGCGGATACCAGAGCATGGGTCCCCTCAGGGAGATTGTGTAACGAGGAGACTCCCTGACCCGCAGGGATATTCCCGGGAATATTTCCGGGGGTGGGGTGGTCTACCAAAAAGCAGGTCCTTCGCGCCCGAAGCGAAGGACCTGCTTCTTGAGCGAAGCGACTGGAGCTCGATTGCAAGAATCCGATCTGGCCAAATTCGAAGCGATCGCCCTCCCCCACCTGGACGCGGCGTACACCCTCGCGCGCTACCTCCTGCGCGACCCGCACGACGCGGAAGACGCCGTGCAGGAGGCGTACCTGCGGGCGATGAAATACTTTGGCTCGTACCGCGGGGGAGATCCGAAGGCGTGGGTGATGGCGATCGTTAGAAACCAGTGCAGGACTAAGTCGCTAAGTCGCCAAGTGGCTAAGTCGGTGGAATTCGACGAGGAGGTTCACTCCGACGATTCGGGCTCCGCTGATGCCCTCGCGCTTGAGAGCGAGGCCAAAGAAACCATCCGCGAGGCGCTCGACCTCCTCCCCCTCGAGTTCCGCGAGGTGATTGTGCTCCGCGAAATCCAGGGCCTCTCCTACCAGGAGATCGCCGATATCGTCAAAGCCCCCATCGGCACCGTCATGTCTCGGCTCTCGCGGGGGCGGGCTCGCTTGGAAAAAACCGTGAAAGCAGGTCGCCCATGACGCCCGAAGAGCTGGACGCGAGACTCAAGGCCGAGCTGCCCGCCCTGGCCGCACCCGACGGCCTGCGGGAGCGCGTCCGCCTCGCCCTCCGCGCCGAGGCGCAGCGGCCGCGTCGAGGGTACTGGGTGCCGGCGGCCGTCGCGGCGATCGCCGCTGCGTTGCTCGTGGCGGTCTCCGGGACGTGGTACCTGACGTCCCAGACCAACGAGCGCGCCGAGCTGGCTCAACAAGTGCTCGCGAGCCATCTGCGCTCACTGCAACCGGGGCATCTGGTCGACGTCCAGTCGAATAACACGCACAACGTGAAGCCCTGGTTCAACGGCAAGGTGAATTTCTCGCCTCCAGTCGGGAACCCGGAGCCCGACAGCTTCCCCCTGATCGGCGGACGGCTCGACTACCTGCATGGCCGCACCGTCGCCGCTCTGGTCTATCAGCGCCGGCTCCATGTCATCAATGTCTTGGTGTGGCCAGAAGGGGGAACGGAATCACTCGGCGAACGAACCGAGAACGGCTACACCGAGCTCTACTGGAAGAAGAACGGGTGGGAGGTCTGGGTGGTCAGTGACTTGAATGCCGGTGAACTGCGAGAGTTCGCGAGGAACCTCTAGTCGCAGATGGCAGACAGCAGTCCGTTCCGGTGAGGAGCGTACTGCCGTCTGCTGCCTGCGCCACTTCAGTCCGTAAACGGAACCTCGATGGTGAGCCCATCCTTGGCCACCACCGTCTCCTTGAAGACCTCTTTCGCTTCCTTCAACAACTCCTCGGCGCTGATCGAATACCGTGCGCTCAGGTGCGTGAGAATCAGCTTCCTGCATCTCGCCGCCAGGGCCACCTGTGCGGCATCCCGGGCAGTCGAGTGATTCGTTTCCTTCGCGCGATCCTTCTCGTCTTCGCCGAACGTCGCCTCGTGAATCAGGAGATCCGCACCGGTGGCGGCAGCGATGGTGCCCGCACAGGGCCTGGTGTCTCCGGTCAGCACGACCTTTCGCCCCGGACGCTTCTCCCCCACGATCCCCGCGGCCGCGATCACGTTCCCATCGACCGTGACGGACTCGCCCCGCTGGAGCTTGCCCCATAGCGGTCCTTCCGGCACGCCGGCCGCGCGCGCCTTATCCGGATCGAACCGCCCCGGCCGCTCGTCCTCGACCAAGGCGTAACCGAGTGTGTTCGCCCCATGTTCGGTGGCGAACGCCTTGATGCAGTACCCCTCCCTCTTCCCACTTCCCGCTTCCCGCAGCTCTTGTCCGGGTTCCACCTCGATTATCTCGACTCCAAAAGGAACTCGTTCCACCCCGAGAGCGATGGCATTCGTGAGCAGTTTCTTGGCGCCGCGAGGCCCGTAGAGCCGTATCGGCTCCTCCCGCCCCCCAAGCCCCAACGTCCGCACCAGCCCGATCACGCCCAGGAAATGGTCGGCATGGAAGTGCGTGAAGAAGATCTCGGTCAAGGCAAAGCTCACCCCATAGCGCATCATCTGGCGCTGGGTGCCCTCGCCGCAGTCAAAGAGCAACGTTTCCCCCTCACGCTCCAGGACGAGGGAGGAGACGCCGCGCTCGACGGTCGGACGAGCCGCTGACGTTCCGAGAAAGGTCACGGACAACATGGGGCAAATATAGGAGTGCGGAATGCGGAATGCGGAGTGACTAGGGCCCGAACTTCCCCATCGATTCCGCACTCCGAACTCCGCATTCCGCATTAACGAACGGGCCTGGCGAACCGTAACTTCTCCTATCCCAATCTCCCCCAGGGAGCCGTCATGCGATTCCGCACCGCCATCCTCACGGGCGCACTGCTGCTCGGCGCCCAAGCCGTCATTGCCCAAGCACACCCAGGCCTCGACCCGGCGAACATCGATACGACGTGCGCCCCCTGCAAAGACTTCAACCAGTTCGCCAACGGCAGCTGGATCAAGCACACCGAGCGCCCCTCCGACCAGGCCCGCTGGGGCTCCTTCTCGGAGCTGCAAGACCGCAACCAGACCATCCTCAAGGCCGTCGTCGAGCAACTCGCCGCCTCGGCGCCCGCCAAACCCACCACCTCCGAGCAGAAACTGGGCGCCTACTACGCCTCCTGCATGGACACGGCCCAGATGGACCGCGCCGGCCTCACGCCCATCCAGGCGACACTCACCAAGGTGTCAGGGATCAAAACGAACGCGGACGCGTTCCGGGTCATTGCGGAGCTGAATAAAGAAGGAGGCGCGGCGGGATTCTTCGGCCTGGGTGGCGGCGCCGACGTCAAGAACACCCAGATCAACATCGCCCAAGCCCAACAGGGCGGGCTCGGCCTTCCCGACCAGGCGTTTTACTCCCGGAAGGACTCGACGGCGGGTGCCATCCGCACCGCCTACGTCGCCCACATCTCCCGGATGTTCCAGCTGCTGGGCGATGCGCCGGCCGCGGCCGACACCGCCGCCGCCCATATCTTCGCCCTCGAAGCGGCCCTCGCCAACGTCTCGATGTCTCGCATCGCGCGTCGCGATCCGAACGCGAATTATCACAAGATGAGCATCGCCGACGCGGATGCGCTCACGCCCCACCTCGAGTGGCGCGCCTTCATGAAAGCATCAGGAGTGCCGGCCGTCGACTCCATCAACATCGCCCAGCCGTCGTTCTTCTCTGGGATGGACTCGATCGTGGCGAAGACGCCGGTCGCCGACATCAAGTCCTACCTGCGCTGGCACGTGATCCGCGGCGCGGCGCCTCAGCTCACGACCGCGTTCCGCAACGAGGCCTTCCGGTACTCCACCGCGCTCTCCGGTGTCTCGGTCCAGCAACCCCGGTGGAAGCAGTGCCTCCAGGCCGCGAACTTCGGGCTCCCCGACGCGGTCACGCAGGCCTTCATCGCGAAAGCCTTCTCGCCGGAAGCCCGGAAGCGGGCCCGCGACATGGTCGAGAACCTGATCGCCGCGCTCGACGACCGGCTCCACACCCTCGAGTGGATGAGCGACTCGACGCGGGCCGCGGCGCTCGTCAAGCTGCGTGCCTATGGCCGGAAGATCGGCTACGCGGACAAGTTCCGGGATTACGCCGCCGTGCAGGTCGACAAGGGCCCCTTCGCGCTCAACGCCCAGCGCGTGGCTGCCTACGCGAGGAGCTGGCGCATCGAGCAGATCGGGAAGCCCGTCGATCATGCGTTCTTCTCGATGACCGGTCCGACCGTCAACGCGAATTACAATCCGACCGACAACGCCATCACGTTCCCGGCCGGCATCCTCCAGCCCCCGTTCTTCGATCCCAACGCGGATGATGCGGTGAACTACGGCGGGATGGGCGCGGTGATCGGCCACGAAATGACCCACGGCTTCGACGACCAGGGCCGGCAATTCGACGCCCACGGCAACCTGCGCGACTGGTGGACACCAGCCGACGCGGCCGCGTACAAGTCACGCGCCGACAAAGTCGCGAATCAGTTCGACACCTACACCGTGGTCGACTCCACTACCCACGTCGAAGGCCGCCTGGTCCTCGGCGAGTCGATTGCCGATCTCGGCGGGCTCAAGATCGCTTTCGCCGCGTGGCAGCACTCCTGGGCCGGCAAGCCACACCCCGCGCCGATCGACGGCTACACCGCCGAGCAGCGGTTCTTCCTGGCGTACGCGCAGATCTGGCGTGAGGTCTCGACCGATCAGTTCCTGAGAAACCAGGTGGCTACCGACGTCCACGCACCGGCGAAGTGGCGCATCATCGGGCCGCTCTCCAACCTGCCGGAGTTCGCGGCGGCGTTCCATTGTGCCGCAGGAGACGCGATGGTAAGACCGGACTCACTGCGCGCCGCTATTTGGTAGAACGCGGAACGGGGAACGCGGAGCGTGGAACCGACGGCGGAGTTTCCGTGGCGGGATCCGCGTTCCGCGTTCCGACTTCCGCGTTCAGAACACTTTAACTGTTAGGTAACGTCCCGGCCGCTCTCTCAGGTCTTTGAGGAGCGCATTCAGGGAGACGAGCGTCGAATCCAGGTGATAGTAGAGGCTCGAGTCCGTCGCCATCTTGCCGAGCGTGCCCTTGCCCTGCTGCATCTGGGTCATGATCGCCGACAGTGACGTCGTGGCCTTGTTGAGCTGAGTCGACAGCGACGCCAGGTTGGCCGTCAGCGTATCCACCCGCTTGCCCGCCGACCCCGCGAACACCGAATCCAGATGAGTCATCAGCTTCTCGGCGGACGCGAGGGTCGCGGTCGCCTGGCCGAATAAGGGGCCCGAGCCGGCCTTGTTGATCACGTCCATGGCGTGCTGGGTCGCGATCAGGGTGTTGTGAATGTCCGTCGCCAGGCGGTCGTTCACGAGGTTGGTGGCACTCGTCATCAGGGCGTTGGCCTTGGTCGCGACTCCTGCCGCCACGTCGGTCAGCTGCTCCTCGCGGGTCCCCTGAATCATGCCGTTCGAAGGGAGGAACTGGGCGGTGTCCGAGCCCGGGAAGTAGTCGACGAAGCGGCCGCCGAAGAAGTCGCCCGCGGCCACGGTCGCATTCGCGTCGACCTTCGGACGGTCCGAAGGATCGACGAGCTCGAGCGTCACCGTCACGTGCCCGACCCGGTCCAGCGTCACCGCCACCACCCGGCCCCGGTGCACCCCGGAGACCATCACCGGATCTCCGACCTTGAGGCCGGCCACGTTCGTGAACGCGACCCTCGCGTTCACGCCCTTGCCGGAGAAGGAGCGGCCGGTGAGCCAGAACATGCCGAGCACGAAGACCGCGAGCCCGGCCAGGACCAGGCCGCCGACGCCTACTTCCTGTTTATACGTCAGATCCATCGGTGCTCTCACTTTGAATGAGCGCCATTTCCAGATCCCGCTCCAGGAATTGCTGTACCGCCGGGTCCTTCGAGGCCACGATCTCCTCGGGCGTGCCCACCGCGCGGATCTTCGCCTGCCAGAGCAGTGCGATCTTGTCGGCCACACGGAAGGCCCCACGGACGTCGTGCGTCACTACCACGCTGGTAACGCCGAGCTCGTCCTGCAGGCGCTCGACCAGGCCGTCGATCACGTCCGAGTTCACGGGGTCCAGTCCCGAGGTCGGCTCGTCATACAGGAGATACTTGGGCTTGCCGGCGATGGCCCGCGCGATCCCCACCCGCTTCCGCATGCCGCCCGAAAGCTCCGACGGGAACTTGGTCGCCACGTCAGGCTGGAGGTTCACCAGGCGGAGGCACTCTTTGACCCGGGACTCGCAGTACTCCTGATCCGAGTACAGGTCTTCGTTCGTGATGCCGAGCCTGATGTTTTCCTTCACATCCATGGAGTCGAAGAGCGCGCCATTCTGGAAGACGTAGCCGATGCGCGTCCGCAGGTGCGCCAGATCTTTTCGCTTTAGCGAGGCGACGTTGAGCCCATCGACGGAGACTAACCCTGAGTCGGGGGTGATGAGCCCGATGATGTGCTTGAGCAATACGCTCTTGCCCACGCCTGACGGTCCGAGCAGCGCCACCGTCTGACCGTCGGCCACGTGGAAGTCCACGTGATCGAGCACCACGTGATCCACGAAGCGCTTGGAGACGTTGTTGAGATCGATCACTGGGCCGACCCCGTCAGCAGCATCTGCGTGAGCAGGACGTCGAGCATGAGAATGGCGATCGACGCCGAGACCACCGCATCCGTCGTCGCCCGCCCCACGCCTTCGGCGCCCTGCTTGGTGTTGTAGCCGATGTAGCAGGGGATCAGTACCACGGCACAGGCGAAGAAGAACGACTTGATGACCGAGTACCAGAGGTCGAAGGAGCGGAAGAAGAACCGGGCCCCGTAGATGAAGTCGGCGTTGGAAATTCCCAACGAAGACTTCGCCGCGTACCAACCCACTCCGAACCCGGTGAAATTCGCGAACATGACGAGCGCCGGGATCACCATGATTCCCGCGAGGCAGCGCGGAAGGAGCAAGTGACTCATGGGCGAGCGGCCCAGGCTCTCGAGCGCGTCGATCTGCTCCGTGACGCGCATGGTGCCCAGCTCGGCGGCGTACCGCGCGCCGATGCGGCCCGCGAGAATGAGTCCCGTCAACACGGGGCCGAGCTCCAGGATCACGGATTCCGTGATCACACCCCCGGCGATGTACTTTGGGAACTGTCCAGAAAACTGGTAGCCGGTCTGCAGGGACGTCACGGCGCCCGCGAAGCCCGCGATCAGCAGGACGATGAACAGTGAACCGTAGCCGACCAGGACCGCCTGCTCGAACGTCCGCGGCACCCAGATCCGCCACTCTGCCAGCGAGCGGACCATGTCCACCAGGAAATACGTGAAGCGCCCGGCGTGGCCCGCGGTGCGGAGACTCCACCGGCCCGCTACCTGCCGAAGATCGAGCCCATTCCCTCCTGCGGTTTCCATGGTGCGTGTATCTTGGTTACCCATGCCTCAGAAAGCCACCCCCCGCACGCGCAAACCACCGTCCGCGCAACGGTTTACGCGCGCGCTGCTGGCCTGGTACCGGAAGACCGCGCGGGACCTGCCGTGGCGCCGGACCCGCGATCCCTACGAGGTGATCGTCTCGGAGTTCATGCTGCAGCAGACGCAAGTCAGTCGCGTGCTCGAGTACTACCCGAGGTTTCTCAAGCGCTTTCCGACGGTATACAAGCTGGCGGCCGCGAAACCCAAGGCCGTCAGAGAAAGCTGGGAAGGGCTCGGTTACTACGCCCGGGCTTCCAATCTCCACGCGCTTGCGAAGGAGGTGTCGGGGGTCGGGGGTCGGGTGCCAGATGATCCCGAAGAGCTGATGAAGCTCCCGGGCGTTGGGCGATACACCGCGGGAGCGGTTGCGTGTTTTGCGTACGAGAAGTCCGTCCCGACTGTCGATACCAACGTGGCGAGGGTGATCGCGAGATACTTCTCGGGAGCCGCCGGCCGGGAGCCGTACGCTCCCAGTCGACGGAAAGAACGGCTCCCGGCTATCGGCTCCCGTGAGATCTGGGACATCGCCGCCCGGATCGTGCCGAAGAATGGGAAGCGAGCATGGGAGTTCAATCAGGGAATAATGGAACTGGGGGCGAGGATTTGTGTCGCACGGAAACCCAGATGCCCGGAATGCCCTGTGAGTAAGACCTGCAAGACGGCCAGGCGTCAGACAGACGGCTAGACGTCGAGACGGCTAGCGGGTTGTAGTGAGAAGCGCTCAGGTAGGCTTACCTATACCCTCAAGGCTAACTACCGCTAGACGTCTGGCCGTCTAGACGTCTGTCTAAACACTAGCCGTCTACCTGAGAACAGTCCCTGCAACGAGCGCAATCAATCCGAGCGTGCCGGCTATCGTCGCAAAGATCGAATGTCTTTTCCTGAGTCCTGTAAAAGTTTCCGGGAGATCGCCTCGCGGGTCCGGAGTCAGCCGGCCGAGTTTCGCCGCCGTCGGGACGACGACGACCAGCATGATCAGCGCGCCGACGAGACCGGCGCCAGTCATGAGACCGAGCCACGCCGGTGGCGCGGCGTCGCTCCCGACCGACGAGAGCATGAGCATGATCCCGGTCCCCAGGACCAGAAACGCCCCCGGTGCCACGATGATGCGCGCGAGAGCGGAGAGTCCGCGATAGACGGCGAGGCGCTCGTCGGGCGCGAAGTTCTTCGCCGCGACGCCGGCGACCACGGCGGCCATCCCGCCGCCAAGCCACCAGGTGAAGCCGAGTATGTGAAGGAAGAGCAAGAGTCCGCGCATGCCGGCTCCTAGGGGGTCGTGACGACCGTCGGGATCTCCTGCCGCCCCGCGAATCCCGCTTCCAGCTCGTGCCAGTGACGGATGTCGTCTTCGCCCAGCTTCCAGCACCAGAAGATGTCCCGGCCATCGAGCTTGCCGTAGAAGTCGACCAGCCCGTCCGGAAATCCCTTGAACACACACCCCACCTGCTCCAGCTCGGCCAGAAAGTCGTTGATCTGCTGCGCGACGACGTCGATCTGCTTCTTGAGGTTCAGCTGCTCGGGGAGCTCGCCGGTTTTGGGGCTCGCCTTCGCGGCCACGATCTCGTATCGGGCGACCAGATCGCGCCATTCAGGGTACAGGCCGGCGATGTCGGCCACGATCTTCCGGACGAGGGGAAGGGTGCGATTGGCTTCGGCCAGGGAGAAGTAGCGGGGCGACACGGTCAGGCGACGACGATTCCGGGGATTTCTTCCGGGTGAGGGATGAAGCCCACGACCTTTTTCGTCCCATCAACTACCACGATAGTCGCGCGGATGTGATGGTCAGCCGTGTCGAGCTGCTTCTTCAGCTTGAACCCGGTTAGCTCCGCATCGGGGGCCACGACGATCGTGTCGTGCCGCGCATGGTCTTCGACCGGACAGTCGCGAGGATCATGGCCTTGCCCGACACAGGCCGTGACGATGTCGCGGTCGGAGATGGTGCCCTGATAGCGCCGGTCTTTGGGGTTATCGACCACCGGAACGACCGAGATGTTCTTGATTCTCATCAACGCCGCAATCTCGGCGCAGGTAGCCCCTGCGGCCGCGACGACCGGATCCGTGATCATCACTTCACTAGCCTTCATAGGTGTCTAACCTAACGCCCTTTTGGTCTCTTCATATCCCTGTCTTACGAACCGATCTACCTGGTCCATGGCGAACGTGGCATCCCTTTCATGTACCGCTCTGACGACAATGAGCTTCGCGGCATCGGCGGGCCAGTCTTCCAGGTCCCGCTCCGTCTGCGCAGCCATCATGATGCGCTCGGCGTCCCCGTGAGCCTTGAGCAATCCGGGCAACTTGGCCTTCGAGGGGCCTTCGTCGAATCCCGGTCCCACGCTGATGGCCACGATCAAATCGGCGGGTATGCCCCGCGCGACCTCGACGGGCAACACCGCTCGGAGTCCTCCGTCCGCATAGCGCCGGCCCTCGATCTCCACCGGCTGGTAGTACATCGGCAGCGCACATGACGCCGCTAGGCCCAGGTTGACGGGCACGTCCCGCCCGCGGGCTCCGAAGAGCACCAGATCCCCTGAGTCCATGTCGGTGGCCGTCACCGTGAGCGGAATCTTGAAGTCGGAGAAGCGGGAGACGGGAATCAGTTTCGCCAGCGTCTGAGCCCAGACGCCGGGCTTGAGCAGGCTCTTCGCGAAGATGCCTTTGACGAACGCGAGCACATCGGTGGGAGCGACCTCGGGCCGGGAGAGGGCTCTCAGCCTGGCGATGAATTCGGCGCCAGTCTGGCCCGCCGCCAGTGCCGCGCCGACCACCGCGCCCATGGACGTGCCGACGATGTGCGTCGGCGTGAGTCCCTTCTCCTGCAGGGCCCTCCAGGCACCGACCTGGGCCAGCGATTTGACGCCACCGCCGGACAGGACAAGGGTGACCCGAAACGCGGAGCTGGGAACGCGGAACGCGGAACCCGTCACAGGGGCTTCCGGTATAGGTTCCGCGTTCCGACTTCCACGTTCCGCGTTTGGTTACTCACCTCGCCCCTGATCAAACCGGCTCTCCGTCACCCGGTTCGTTCTCCGCTGTTTCGCCCGCTCGTAGCGCCGCTTTTCATCGGGCGTCTCGGGCGCGATGGGGGGCACCTCCGTCGGGTGACCCTGGTCGTCGAGCGCGACGTACGTCAGATAGCACGAATTCGTGTGCCGCTTCTCGCCGGTGGTGATGACCTCCGCCATGATCTTCACCCCGATCTCCATCGACGTCCGTCCGGCGAAGTTGACGCGCGACATCGCCGTGACCAGCTCGCCCACCTTGATGGGCTCCCGGAAGTCGACCTTGTCCACCGACACGGTCACGCACTGGTGGCGGGAGTGCCTGATCGCCGCGACCGCGGCCACATGATCGGCCAGCGAGAGAATCACACCGCCGAACACGTTGCCCATGATGTTCGCGTGATGCGGCTCCATCAGCTGGGACATCACCGTCTCGGACTCCCTGGGGTGCCGTGGCTTCATGTCAGTAATCCACCGGTCGGAGGTAGAATTCGCCGATCGCCGTCTGGGACAGCATCGCCACCGTGGGGAGCCGGCGCTTCCAGTGCGTGGCGTCCAGCCGGCTCCGCACCCGCTCCACGTCTTCCGTCGTGAAGCCCAGCGCCTGAACCTCTTGCGGCTTCCGCCCTGAAATCAGCTCGTAGAGGATCCGGTCGGCCTTCGGGTACGAGATCCCAAAATCCCCTTCGTCGGTCTGCCCGGCGACCAGGTCTGCGGTCGCCGGCTTCGCTACGATCACTTCGGGGACGCCCACGTGCCGGGCCAGGGCCCACACCTGCGTCTTGAACAGGTCGCCGATGGGGTTCACAGGGGGAGTGTCGTCGGCGTGCCAGGTGAAGTAGCCGAGGAGGCGTTCGGATTTGTTGCCGGTACCGAGGGGGAGGGCTTTGTGGCGCTCGGAGAGATCGAAGAGCGCGATCATTCGCTCCCGCGCCATCACGTTGCCACGGCGTCCCGGCCCGGCGTCCTTCGCCTGCGCGAGGTAGCCGTCGACCGCCAATGAGATGTCGATCGTCTCGCACTGGATGCCGAGCTTGTCGATGACGAGCTGGGCGTGGTCGAGGCTCTCGGGGCTCGAGGTACGGTACGGGAGCCGCACACCGATCACGTTGTTTTTGCCGAGTGCCTGCACGGCCAGAAACGCGGTGAGCGCGGAGTCCACGCCGCCGGAGAGCGCGACGATCCCCTTCTTGAAGTTGCGGCGGACTGTCACTTCATCGTGGAGAAATGCGACGAGCCAACGGTTGACCAGGGTGGCGTCGATGGCGAGTGGGTCTCCTGTGACGGAGGGGGCTCCGCCCTTCGGGAGCCGGGAGCCGGGAGCCGTCAGATTCGCGACAGTGGAAGTTCCTCGCGCTGGATCGTACGTCGGGTGGTGTTTCCGGCTCCCGGCTCCCGGCTCTCGGCTCCCGATTCTTAGGTGGGGGATCGCGACTTCAAGATCAGCCAGCAAGGGAGAGTCCGCGCGTACATGGGTGATCTGGTCGAGGTCGACGTCCGCCACCACCAACCCCTCATCGAAGAGGGGGGCGCGGGAGACGATCTCGCCTGACGGGCCGACGAGCACTGAGCCGCCGGGGAATCCCTTTCCCCCTTCGAAGCCCACGAGCGACGCGAGCGCGACGTACACGCCGTGCTCACCGGCCATGCCCCGCACCACCTGCTCCCACCGGATCATGCTGGCGGGCAGGCGCGTGCCCTCTTCGTCCACTCCAGTCCCCCGCGCCGGCGACGCACTCGGCACGATGATCAACTGCGCGCCGTCGAGTGCAGCGATGGTCCCGGCGATCGAGTGCCAGGCATCCTCGCAGATCAGCACCGCCGCCCGGCCACCCCACCCGGTATCGAACGCGTGGACGCCCTCGTTCCCGCGCTCGACGTAGCGCTCTTCGTCGAACACCCCGTAGGTGGGCAGGAAGATCTTGCGGTGGACGTGCCGGACTTCCGATTGCTTCCCATCGAGCGTGGCGTACAGACAAGAATTGTGGAAGCGATTGCGGAAGATCTCGTAGAAGCCGACCGCGACGTCGACGGCGGGACCCCGGTAGACCGCCACCAGGTCCTGGAAGAGCGTCCCCGCGGTCACCGCGACATCCCGGACCCCTCCCTCGAGGAAGTAGCCGGACGTCGAGGTCTCCGGCGTGATGACGAGATCGACTTTGGGCTCGGCAACGCCCGCATCGGCGAGAATCGCCCCAATGCGCGCCACGTTGGCGGCATAGTCGCCCTTCTTGGGGCGGAATTGGGCGATGGCGATGCGCGGCACAGAGAAAAGATAGACGGTTAGGCGGTTAGACGGTTAGTTGTTAGTATAAGCCCGTGATTCTCTACATCGTCATCGGCGGGATCATCGGCACGCTGGGCCGCTGGTACCTCCAGGGCTGGATTCAGACGACGGCCCACGCCGGAACCTTCCCGCTCGGCACCCTCCTCATCAACATCCTCGGCTCTCTGGTACTCGGCTTCGTGGCCAAGCTGGGCACCGGGAGTACGATCATTTCTCCGGAAGTGCGCGGCGGCCTCACCATCGGGCTGTGTGGTGCGTTTACGACCATGAGCACCTTCAGCTACGAGAGCGTCCAGCTCTTGGGCGACGGCGACTATGCGCGTGCCGGCGTGTACATGGGTGCCACTATCGTCGGATGCCTGCTCGCCGTGCTGGGAGGATCGATGGCCGCCGGGAGGCTGCTCTGACGCAGAAATTCGCGGGAGAACGGACGCTCATGCGGGTGTTCATCGGCGAGAGCGACAAGTACCATGGCCGTCCCCTCTACGAGGCGCTGGTCGATCTCTTTCGACAGAAGGGATTGGCGGGAGCGACGGTGCTGCGCGGTGTGGCGGGCTTCGGCGCGTCGAGCACCATTCACACTGACAAGGTGCTCCGTCTGTCTCTCGATCTTCCGATCATCATCGAGCTCGTGGAGACGCAGGAAGCGATCGACGCGGTATTGCCAGAGTTGGATGGGATGATCGGCGGTGGACTGATTACGCTCGAGAAGGCGAACGTGATTCTGTATCGGGGTGAGAAGAAATAGTCGCAGAAAGCAGTACGGCAGTCCGTTCCTCGTCGGTTCGGACTGCCGTCTGCAAGACTTCAATCACCTGCCGTGTCTGCCCCGTCCCCCGCCTCCACCACCGCCACCCCCACCCCCACCACCGCCACCCCCACCACCGCCACCACCGCCACCGCCACCACTTCTTGGCGCCGGCGCCGACGGACGGAAAGAAGGCGCGGAGAACGAACGCGACGGCGGGGACGATGGGCGCGACTCCATGCGGGGTGCTGGACGCGATTCCATCCGCGGAGCCGGGCGCGACTCGTACCGGGGAGAGTCGGTCCGCGGCGCGGGGCGCATGGGCTCCTGCCGCATGGGAGAGCTCGGGCGAGTAAAGGGGCGACGAGGCTCCGGCTGGCTGCGGCCGCCCCGGTCAGGCGGAGACGCTTGCCGTCCGGAGGGCTGCGCCGGGCGAGCTTCGGGGCGCGACGGCGCACTGCCACGCGACGGAGAGCCACCCATCGATCCGCCGCGACGACCCGTTTCGGACCCGCCCCGCGGCGCCGACGACCCACCGCTCCCCGCGAACCGATTCCGGACGCCCACCGAGGTCGCCGCCGTGGTGCGCGGGACGCCGAACGGAGGACGATAGGAAGGCGCGAACGGGCGATAGACGCCGGGCCCCGAGAACCCATACCGCGGGTGGTAGTAGCCGTACCCGTAATAGGGGTGATAGTAGTACGCGCCGTAGAACGGCACACCGAAGCCGTCGCAGAAGAACGGATCGTAGTAGCAGCTGTTGTAGCCGTAGTACGGGTACCCGTACCGGAAATTGATGAAAATCCCCGAGCCACCGTACCAGGCACCGCAGCCCCAGCACGGATAGTAGGTCGGATAGTACGAGGGCGCGGAGTAGCCGCCGTCATACGCGACCTGAGTCGAGACCGTGTAGGTCGTCACGTCGTAGTCGTAATGATTCTGCCCCGCCAGGTTGTGGACGAGGTCGACCATCGCGGCTTCCGGATCCGAACCCAGATCCTCGTTGCCCAGGACCTTGTAATCCCAATGATCGCCGAGGACGTAGCCGGAGAAAGCGAAGGGCTGGGCGGAGACGGCCGCGAAGATGGTGCCGGTCCCGCTCTGGTCGTCCACCTGGAACGCGTCGCGATCACCGCGTCCGCGAACCTCGAACGTCTTGCCACCCTTCACGAAGTTGTCGGTGCCGGGGTCGAGTGGGAACAACACGCGAAGATGACCGTCGGCGTCGGCCCGGAGGACGACGACGTAGCCGTCATCCGAGAGCCGGATTTTCAGGGTCGCGCGATCGCCGGGGTGATAGGTGTTGTCGTCGAGCCAGACACGGATGGGGGGATCGTCCGAAGCCGAGACCGGCTTCGGGGGCGCAACCACGGCCGAATTGAGTACGATGGCTAGAGCGCTGAGCAGCATAGACCCCCCTGGTGTCGGATAATACACCTCGGTCCACCCAGTTGCATCCTTTGTGCCGGACTGGAAACCCGCTTAATTACAGGGAAATCCACCTCTTCGAGGGTCGCCCGTGTCCCATCTGTTGGACGCTGTAGGGGACGTTTCGAACGCGTACGAGCTGGCCGAGGGGTTTGTCACGGGGGGGCAGCCGCAGGCGGCCCATTTGGCAGCCCTGAAGCAGGCCGGGTGTCAGGTCCTCCTGGACCTCCGGGAGGCCATGGAGGAGCGCCCGTACCGGGTTCCGGACGCGGTCACCGCTGCCGGCCTGGAATACATCAATCTGCCGGTCGGGCACGGTGCCCAGTCGGACGAGACCTTCACGAAGGTCCGGGAGCAGGTCCGGAGTCTCATGGGGAAGAAATCGACCTATTGCTGCTGTAACTCAGGAAATCGCGTGGGTGCGGCGCTGCTTCCTTACTTGATGCTCGATCGGGGCATGGATGAAGACGAGGCCACAATGGTGGCTATGAAGATGGGAATGAGGAATGCGGAGCTGATGGAATCGGCCTTGGAGTACGCACATAAACAAACCCACTAACCGTCTAACCGCCTAACCGTCTAACAACTCAGGACTTCGAATCTTCTCTGTTCCCTGAGTACCGGTGCCAATACATCCGCATCTCCGTGATCT
Organism: Gemmatimonadales bacterium; assembly: GCA_036270745.1. Lineage (GTDB taxonomy): Bacteria > Gemmatimonadota > Gemmatimonadetes > Gemmatimonadales > GWC2-71-9 > 40CM-2-70-7. The sequence continues at coordinate 17,190 of DATBBZ010000388.1, forward strand.
TTCCATCCTTCGTCTCGCAAAAGATGGCCCCGCGCGCATCGACCTTCTCGCCCGTCCGGCGGCGCCGGAACTTGGCCTGAAACTCAGTCGCGAACCATGGCCCCGCGACGTAAATCTCCCCAGCCTTGAAGCTGATCTCGGCCTGATGCGCCGGGACTTCACTCCAGTACGCCCGGATGGCCGGTAGCCCTCGGTCGGGGGTACTGAATGGCGTCTCGATGAAGACCGCATCGGACGCGAACACCGAGCAAATCGCTTCGGTGTCACCGCGCTCCCAACCGGACCCGAAGGTCTCTAACAAAGCTCTGTAGTTGTCGGCCATGGGCGGGAGAATATACTCGGAATCCGAAGTCCTGGTCTCGAACGTAGTAGAGCTAGACACTCAGACGCTCAGTAGAAGATCACAATGAACGGAGGTCCGTCACAATGTTGAAGCCTATGCTCACCGCGGCCGCGCTGGTCCTGTTCTCTGTTCCTCTCACCGCTCAGACACCGGCTGCGGCTCAGGCTGGTGGCGACGAAACCATGACCGGCACGGTCGTCGACGTGAGCTGTTACTCGACCATGGGTGCGACGGGAGCGGGCCATAAAGCCTGCGCGCAGACGTGTGCCCACTCGGGGTCGCCGCTCGCCATTATGGTGAACGGCGTGATCTACATGCCGGTCAGCCCCAAGCCCAACAATCCGCAGAACGCCCGGCTGGTGGAGTTTGCCGAGGGCAAGGTGAAGGTGACGGGCACCGTGAAGGAAGTCAGCGGGATGCACACGATCGTCATCAAGTCGATCGAAGCCGCCACCTGATGCGCCGTCGGGGGGCTGTGCTGCTGGCGGTGGCGCTCGCCGCCTGCCAGAAGCCGGCCCCCCGCGGTTTCACACTCCTTTTTCTTCGCGCCTCTCCCGCCACAAGTGTCGGCAACGTCTCGTGGGCCCCGGACCTCCCGGGTGAACGCGTCGTCGCGTTCGACGGGGAGCTCCACCTTACGCAGACCATCACCCCGGGGATCGATCAGCCGGTAGCCGTCACATTCCCGTGTCATCGTCACATGGTCGTCTCGGAGTACACGGGGCAAGGAATCGACTTCGACTCGAGCTCGTCGGGCGAATGGCCGAACCGCTTCCCGGCGTCCCTATTCGTGTCCGCAGGGTGCTGGACCGCCGAGGTCCGTTCGCCGTACTTGATCGAGCCCTTCGCGGCCGACACCACCAAGGGTGTGATTGTCCTGAACAATCTCGACCACCCCGCGCCCATCCTTATCGGCGACATGCCCAACACAGCATTGCCATTCCTGACTGGCCCCGAGAACGCCGGAGCGGTCGCGCTCGATTCGCTGGGGAACGTCTACTTCGCCCCGGTCGCTCGCGATGAGATCACGCGATACTCCCCAGGGGGTGTGGTGCGGTGGACCACGAAGCGCGGTCTCTACCCTAAGGAAGGGGAGCCGAGGTTTCTGCCGAACCGGGGGCGGGAGATCCCGCTCCTCATGGCGCGCGCCGGAATTGCGCTGACGCTCGGGGCCGATGGCCGACTGTATGCGCTCGGCGCGGACGATTCCACGGCGGAGAAGCTGAGGGTCGATGTCGTCGATACCGCGACCGGCACGATCGTCGCCACCCGCCACCTCGGCCCGCACGAGACGGCCGTCGCGCTGGATACCCGAGACTCACTGCGGGTGTTCGATGCGGACAGCCTTCTCATAGACGCCGGTGCGGGTAGCCGGGAGCCGTTCGCTCCGCCTTTTGCCTTGCCTGATGTGAAAGGGGACACCATCCGCCTGGACCAGTTCGCGGGCAAGGTCACCCTCGTGAACTTCTGGGCCTCCTGGTGTGACCCGTGCCGTGAAGAGTTCCCCCACATGGCGGCACTTTACGGCGAGTTTGCCCACAAGGACTTCGGGATCGCGGCGATTTCGGACGACGTGGATCCCCCGAAGATGCGGGCGTTCGTCGCGGCCTTTCATCCACCCTTCCCGATCCTCGTGGGAGGTGGCCGCATGAGGGCGCTCTACCACTACCGCGGCCTGCCCTACTCGGTGCTCCTCGACCGGCATGGGCGGGTGGTGCAGCGGATCTTTGGGTTCGGCGGGCCACGGGAGTTCCAGGCGCTCGCGGCCACCATTGCCAAGGAAATCGCCGCGCCCTAGCCTTACCTCGTGCCGCTCCCCGTAGTAATCGACTCCGACCCGGGAATCGACGACAGTCTCGCGCTCCTGCTCGCCCTGGCCTCACCCGAGCTGGACGTGCGCGGCATCTCGGTCTCCTACGGCAATACCGTGGTCGAGAACGCCATGCGGAATGCCGTGGAGGTCGTGCGCCGCGCCGGCAAACGGATCCCGCTCGCCATGGGCGCGCGGCGCCCGCTGAAGCGCGCCCTCGCGGTGGCCCTGGAAACGCATGGAGCCTCTGGGCTAGGCGACGCCAAGGTCCCGCCCGCCGGCACGGTCATCGACTTCATGAAGCCCCTCGAGCGCCTCCTGGCCGAGCAGCCGGAGCCCATCACGCTGGTGACGCTGGGTCCCGTGACGTCCCTCGCCGTCGCCCTCAAGCGCGCGCCCGACGTGGTCCGCGAGAAGGTCTCCCGCCACATCGGGATGATCGGTAACCTCGACGCCCGCGGCAACACGACCCCGTACTCTGAATTCAACGCCTGGTGCGACCCCGAAGCCCTGGCGCAGGTGCTCAGTGCCGAGCTGCCGACGGACCTGGTCACCCTGGACGTGACGCGGGAAATCGTCCTTACCGGCAAGGACATCGGCGCCCTGGCCGAGGTGGGGGAGCCGCAGGCGCAATGGCTGTCGGGCGCGCTTTCCTTTTATCACCGGTTCCACCAGCAGTATGAGGGATTGGACGGGTGCGTCGTGAATGACGTCCTGGTCATCGCCGCCTTGATCGATTCTTCGGTCCTGACCTTCCAGCCGTCACGTCTCACCGTGGGCCTGGAGGATGGTGACGAGCGGGGCCGGACGCAGGTGGACATGGATGGATGGAAGGCGCGCGTGGCCACCACCGTCAACGCCTCGGCGGTGCGGAGCCTGCTCTTCGAGCGGGTCCTGCCCTGGTTGAATGAGCCGGCGACCGCGGGACGAGGGAAGCACCCGTGACCGAGATCCCCCGCAAGGTCGCCATCATCGGCGCCGGAGACATCGGGTGCGGCTGGACGGCGCTCTGCGTCACCGCCGGCTGGTCGGTCACCATCTTCGACACCAATGCGAGAGCGATCGAGCGCGCGGGGATCGAGATCCCCGCGCGGGCCAGAGCGCTGGTCGCGCTCGATCGCGCCGGCGCCGGACAGGTCGAGCGCGGGCTCAAAGAGCTCAGGCACGCCCGCAGCCTCCTGCAGGCAGTGAATGAAGCCGACTGGATCATCGAGGCCATCAGCGAAGACCTGTCTGCCAAGCAGCGCCTCCACGGCTCCATCCAGGACGTCGCGGGCGCCGAGGCGCTGGTGACGTCGTCCTCGAGCGGCCTCTCGCCGCACGACATCTTCGGCCGCATGACCTCGGCGCACCGTACCCTCGTGGTGCACCCGCTCAATCCCCCGGAGCTGATCCCGCTGGTCGAGGTCGTGCCCTCTCCCCGCACCGACGACGCCGCCATCGCTCGCGCGAGCGACTACCTGCGTCAGCTGGGGCGGATGCCGATAGTCTTGAAAAAAGCGGTGCCCGGCTATGTGGTGGGGCGCATCGCGGCCGCGGTCTGGCGGGAGTGCATCGACCTCGTGCTGCAGGGCGTGATCACCGTAGAAGACCTGGATCGCGCGGTGTCCCTCGGACCGGCGCTGGGCTGGGCGGCCGCGGGCCCGCATCTCACCTACCACCTCGGCGCAGCCGACGGCGGGGTCACCCAGTTCCTGCAGCACCTGCTCGGCACCTTCGAAGGCTGGTG
>DATBBZ010000389.1:0-23309 GCA_036270745.1 Gemmatimonadales bacterium
GGGAACGTCAGCAAAATCGAGCGTGGCCGACTACATCCGCCTGAGGATCAGCGGCGGCTGGAGCGTATGGCTGTAGCCGTAGGGATCGAGTTGGGGTCAGATGAGTGGCGAGAGTTCTCCGATCTCGCGCAAATCGCCCGAGGGAAGCTGCCCCCTGACCTTCTCAGCGACGCGGAAGTTGCCAGCAAGCTCCCTGCCTTCTTTCGCACCCTCCGTGGGGAGCCAATGGACGAGCAGCACATCACGTCCCTTATCGAGAAGATCCGCAGAGCCTAGATGGCCGTGCCGTACCGCAGTTATTCGGAAGTGGAGACGATCTCCCTCCAGTTCCTGGATAGCTGCGGTACACGCGGCATCGTTCCGGTCCCCATCGAGACTATCGTTGAGTTTGGATTGGGCATCGACATAGTGCCGATTCCTGGAATTCGCACAGACTTTGGCGTTCACGCCTTCTTGTCGAGCGACTTCGAATCAATTTACGTGGACGAGGATACTATGAAGCGGTTTCCAGAGGTTTACCGCTTCAGTTTGGCGCATGAACTCGGACACAATGAGATGCATGACGCCGAATATCCAGGGGCACCGCCAAGTATCGCAGACTGGATCGCCTTTCAAAAGGAATGGCGAGAGGACGATGACTACAAACGTTGTGAGGGGCAGGCATACGACTTTGCCGGACTTGTCTTGGTGCCGACTGATGCTCTACGGAAGCACATTGACACGTTGAAGGCGGAAGTCGGGCAGACGGCGTACTACGATCTCGTCGAGTCTCAAGAGAATAGGGGGCCGGCCCTCGTAGCGTGGGGCAAGGTTTTCCACGTGAGCCCACCTGTGATTGAGAAGCGCCTGGTCAGGTCCTTTGGGTGGAGGGACGACTAGATGGAGGCTCTTTTGGCGTCGGTTGCCATGACGGTCTCTTTCCGAAGGCCCCAACCTGGCACACGCCTGTCGATAACTGGTCAACCTCGCTCGTGACGCATTTCCGCCCGCTCCATGCCGCAAAACCGCCCTATCGGTGGCTCCGCGTTTTGATAGGTTCGTTGAACCTTCAAGCATTCCGAGTGCACGAGAGTGGCTGCCGGATCATAGGCTGTCGCCACAAGGCATTCATGCCCATATTGAGCGTGCCATGAAGCAAGCACGCAAGACTATAAAGAGTGCTAACGCTGCGCGACTGAAGGCCGCTGAGCTCCTGAGGCAGGCCACGCAGCAGCCGGGCATTGCTGACTTGCTCAGACTATACGAGCAGCATGCCGAGAGAGTACGTCACTCAGCTGTGTACCTAGATCAGCGAGACGTCCGCTTAACGTTCACGACGAGTGACGCCACCGTGTAGGACCTGCGAGGACCAAACACAACTTGCCGACGTGGGGCGAATTAATCCCTGAACTTCAAAGCGCCGCAGCTCAACACGGGCCTGCGGCGTTTGACATTGTCCGCCGGAAATACCTCTCTGCATTGTCAGCATCTACTGGTCGAAACACCATTTTGTACGCGACCAAGTGGACTCAGCCTGGTGCCGCCGATCCCGGGTTGATCTCGATTACGCTGGAGGATGTGGAGGGATTAATGGAAGTGGTTAACAAGCTAGACGGGAAGCTCGGGTTAGACCTTCTGATGCATAGCCCCGGTGGTTCCCCAGATGCTGCTGAGGCCGTTGTGCATTACCTCCGCTCGAAATTCGCTGACATTCGCGTCATCGTTCCCCAAGCGGCCATGTCTGCTGCAACGATGCTCGCTTGTGCGGCGAATCGCATTGTCATGGGGAAGCACTCGTCTCTTGGTCCGATTGACCCGCAGTTCATTGTTGCTACTCAAGGTGGAGCAATGGCGCATCCTGCCCAAGCCATACTAGATCAGTTTGAGCTTGCCAAGGACGAATGCAAGGACCCCGCACTCCTCGGTGCTTGGATACCCATTCTCCCTCAGTATGGGCCCTCGCTTCTCGTCCAGTGCTTTAACGCGCTCAATTTGGCAGAAGACTTGGTCGCTGAATGGCTACGTACCTGGATGCTTGCACCACTTGGTCGCGACAAGGCTGCCCGAAAGGCTCGCTCGATCGCTCGCAAGCTTGCAGATCATACAAAGTTCAAGAGTCACGCCCGTCCGATTCACCGAGACGCTGCTACAGATTTAGGCCTAGTGGTGGAGAAGCTTGAGGCGGATCAAGGGTTCCAGGATCTAGTACTGACGGTGTATCACGCTACCATGCATGCATTCACTGGGACCGCGGCCGCCAAGATCATTGAGAACCACCTCGGGCGGGCATTCGTCAAGATGCAGCCCCAGAACTTCCGTCCCAGCTCGCCCCCGGGCACCTTGGGGCTTCACCCGCGATAGCCAAGTAACCTCTCTGCACCAGGTCGCCCGTGACTAACCTCAGTGAGGGCGGTGGTTAGTGGACTTCCGATTCATAGAACGCGCTCCAATCCAGGAGCCACTTTGCCCGAAGCTTTGCCCGTCCTTGACTGCCAATGTGGTCAAAGGGTGCCGCTACGGAATGACAAGCCCTCATGCGCCGAGCTTGCCGCATGAGGGCGAGTCAATCCTAAGTCCTGCGCGTCTGCCAGTTCCGCCACGGTCGCGAACCCTTAGAATAAGCCGAGAAATGGCTTCTGTGAACCGCTCGCTCGTCGTCCTGGCCCTTCTCGCCGCCTGCAAGGCGACGGGTCCCCTCACGCCGATTCCGCCCTACCAGCCCCGGGACGCCGACCCATCCTGGAGTCCTGACGGCGCCCACCTGGTCTTCGACCGGACCAACACACCCCTGTGGGATTCGGGGATCTACATCACGAGCGTCGACTCGATCAACCCGCGCAAGATTCTCAAGGGTGCCTTCGCGCCCAGCTGGAATCCGGGCTCCACGGCCCTGGCGTTCCAGGGCGGGGGACATGGCATCGGGCGCATCGACGTCTCGACCCTCGCGATCATGGATCTCGTCGACACGGGGTTCGGCGCCGCACCGGCGTGGTCCCCGAACGGCGCCCTGATCGCCATCTCGTTCACCGATTCCTTGGGGCACGCGCTCAATCTGTGGGTCGTGAATGCCTCCGGCGGTTCACCGAGACGGGTGCCGCTCCCCGGATACCCGCGGACGCAGATGGATCACCCGTCCTGGTCACCGGACTCGCGGCGGATCGTCGTGTCCGAAGACCGCCGGCTCTTCATTACCGATACGCTCGGCGTCGATACGGTCTGGATCACGGCCGCGGGAACGGTCGCGGTCACGCCGGCGTGGCAGCCCCAGGGCAACTGGATCGCCTACGGAAAAATCCCTACGGGAGAGTTCGCCAATCTTTAGCTCATTCATCCCGACGGGACCGGGGATCATCAGATCGTGCTCAACGGGGCCTTCCCAACATGGTCACCCGATGGGAAGCACATCGCGTTCGTCCAGGTGAGCAATACCCAATCCGCCATCTGGTCCGTGGATACGGCGGGCATGAACGTGCAGCGGATGACGGATCCCTCGAAGACGCCTTAGGCATTGACTTTCGCCCTGACGTGTCTTCGACCGGATTTCAGTTCTGAAAGCCCGCCACTCCCTCAGACCACGCCGCGTCAGGCGGACCACGGTAATGCAGCGCTGTCGGAAATCCATAGGTCGGGTCGAACGAGGCCGCATCCAGACTGCTGTCCAGCACGGCATTGATCGCCGTCGAGAACAGGGAATTGATGGTGACGCGAATACTGGCCGGTTGGCCTGTTGCGACGCACGTGCTGGAGACGACGGTATCCACCTCCACCAGGACGTGCCACACCATCGCGGGGCAATCAGGGACGTAGACGGACCTCGACTGGGAGTAGTCGAAGGAGTACGTCGTCAGATTCCGAGAGGACCAGATCTGTTGCTGACGGCGAATTTCCTGTACGGTGGGCACTCCCGGAGCGACGGGCCCGTTGCTGCAGGACAGCAGTGCTACCGGCAGAAGGGAAGCGAATGGGCGCAAACGGAATGATTGGGGCATAGGAGGCGACTCCTTTCCTGCAGGTGTACCGCCTATTCTGCGCCCCGGTTCCGTGCGCACCTCGACGCGTCGACGCGTCAGCTTCCCCCGATCGCGCGCACCCTCGCCTGCAGGGCCAGCCGCTCGAGCTTCTCCACCGGCAATGCCAATAGCAGGTCGATCCGCCGCGCCAGAATCAGGTACGCGTTCCGAAACGCCTTTCGTCCCGCCTCGTCCCCCACCGCTTCCGCCGGATCTTCCATCCCCCAATGCGCGAGCACCGGCTGGCCGGGGAAAATGGGGCACGATTCCTTGGCCCGGTCGCACACGGTTATCACGAAGTCCCACGGTTCACGCTCGAGACCGTCCACCGATTGCGGCGGATGGCCATGCCACTCGATCCCGTGCTCCCGCAGTGTCTCGATGGCGAGCGGGTTCACCCGGGCTGCAGGTTGCGATCCGGCACTCTCGGCCCGAAATCGTCCCTTGCCGCGGGTGTTGAGGATCGCCTCGGCCATCTGACTTCGGGCCGAGTTGCCGGTGCAGAGAAAGAGGAGCCGGAAGGTCGTCACGCGGGTTTCCGCCCCCGAATGAATGCTCCCATGATCCGTCCGCTCACCTCGCGCGCGACCTGGTCGACGTCGAGCCCCGCGCTGGTCAGAATCGCCCGGGCATCTTCGAACGCGTAGATCCGGGTGGGCTCGATGTCGATGTCCACGAAGCCCGTCCGCGCGAGCAAGTCTCGGAACTCGCCCTCCTCCAGCGCCCCCGCGACACAGCCGACCCAGAGCTCCATGCTCGTGCGCACGGCGGTGGGGACCTCTCCGCGGATGACGACGTCGGACACGGCGAACCGGCCCCCCGGCTTCAACACGCGGAATGCCTCTGCCAGGACCTTCGCTTTGTCGGCGGACAGGTTGATCACGCAGTTGGAGATGACGACGTCCGCGGTCTGGTCAGGGAGTGGCAGGGACTCGATCGACCCCTTCAGGAATTCGACGTTCTCGACACCGGCTTTCCGCTGGTTGTCCCGCGCCAGCGCGAGCATTTCGTCCGTCATGTCGACGCCGTAGGCCTTGCCGCCGGGCGCGACCCGCCGGGCCGAGAGGAGGACGTCGATGCCGCCGCCGGAGCCAAGGTCGATCACGACCTCGCCGGGGTGCAGTTCGGCGAGGGCGGTGGGGTTTCCGCACCCCAAGGAAGCGAGCACGGCGTTTTCTGGGAGCGCGGCGATCTGGTCGGCGGCGTAGAGGTTGTCGGAGACGGGGTCACAGCCGCCGCCGCAGCAGGCCGAGGCCGCCGACTGGCCCTGGACGATCTTGAGCGCCGCGGCGCCGTACTTTTCGCGGACGGTATTGGTGATCAGCTCGGCATCGGTCATCGGTCCTCCCGTTGATCAAGATTTGTTGATGAATCAGTCAAAAAAAAAACGGCGCCTGAGCGAAGCGAAGGAACTCAGCAACAGGCCGCCTTGCAGCTCCCGGCGTGTTCTCCGGGCTTCACCGCCTGGGTGAACTCGGCGATCTGATCGAGGGCTGGTCCGTTCAGCGTGTAGTAGCTCCAGCGTCCTTCGCGACGATCGGTGACGAGACCGGCGTCTTTTAACACGCGCAGGTGAAACGAGAGCCGGGACTGCGCCGCGTCCAGGGACGACTGGAGCTCGCAGACGCACCGCTCTCCGTGGGAGAGCATCTCCACGATCTGGATCCGCGTGGGGTCCGAGAGGGCGTGGAACCACGTGGCGGCGCGGGCGGTGGCTGGTAAGGCGGTAGTAGTCACGCCCAATAATACATCAATATATGTTGATATGTCAAGAAGTGCCGGCGGGGAGTGGAACTTCCGTCCCTTCGGGAGCGCAGACGACCACCGACCTTGGAGGCACCCTTCACCAGGACGAACCGATGAACCGACCGACGTGGCTTGCCCTCCTGAGTCTGATCGCCGCACCCCTGACGGCGCAGGCGCGCGACACGTCGCACGCCCGGATGCAGGCGCGGGGGCAGATGGCGATGGGCGTCGATCAGAACGCATCGAAACACGTGTTCGACGACTCGGCCGACGGCGGCCGCATCGAGCTTCAGGCCGACTCCACCGACTCCACCACGATTGCCGTCATCCGCGCCCATCTCTCGACGGTCGCGTCGGCATTCCAGACCGGTAACTTCTCCACGCCGGAGTTCGTCCATGGCGGGAGCGTCCCCGGAACGGAGGTCATGGCAGCGAAACGTTCGGCCATCACCTACACCTTCGCGCCCCTCCCTCGGGGCGGGGAAGTCCGGATCAGCACTCATGATGCCGAGGCCCTCCATGCCATCCACCAATTCCTGGCCTATCAGCGGCAGGAGCATCACGCGATGGGCCACGCCATGCACTAGTCATGGTGACTGAACGCACGATTGCCCGGGTACCCTGGCTCGCGGCGTTGTCCGCCGCCGGCCGGCGGGAGCTCGCGGCCCGAGGCGTGACCCGGCGGTTTGCGGCGGACGAAGTCCTCTGGCGTCGCGGTGATGAACCCCGCGGGCTCTTCATCGTGCTTGTGGGCGCCGTGCGGGTGGTGCGCGGGTCGGGGGGCCGTCAGCACGTCCTCCATCGCGAGGGGCCCGGGGGAACGCTCGGCGAGGTGCCGCTCTTCGGCGGCGGGACGTATCCCGCGACCGTCATCGCGGAAGAACCCACGGAGTGTCTGGTGCTGTCCCGCGCGAGTCTCGAGGCCGCCATCGAGGAGGATCCCCGGCTGGCCCGTCTGCTCCTCGGCCGGCTCTCCGCCCGGGTCCGGGAATTGGCGGGACGACTGGACCGGGTGACGACTCAACCGGTCGCCAGACGCCTGGCGGGCTACTTACTTCTCCGCCATGACGGATCGGGGGGGACGTTCTCGCTCGGGCAGAGCCAGGCCAAAGTGGCCGAGGACCTCGGTACGGTGCGGGAAGTCGTGGTGCGGGAGCTCCGGGTCCTTGTCGAGGCCAAGGTGGTCCGAAGGGTTGGGGCCGGGCGCTACCGGGTGATCGACGCGACCGACCTGCGCCGCCGTGCCGGGGGCTGACGCACCCGCATCACTTCTTCTTCTCCGGATCCTCGGCAGTCCACGCCTGGCGGGGAATTCCGGTGGCTGCGGACAGCCGCCACAGAAATCTCAGCACGCCTCCCGGCTTCTTCGTCTCACCCGCGTCGATCTCGAGCGCATCGACCACTTGACCCGACACCCGCTTGATCTGCTCCCGTTGCTCGGGCGTGAGGACGATGCGCACTGGCTCCTGATCAGTCACGACTTTCTCCGGAAGTTTCGGTAAGGCGAAAAACGTATCGCTCAATTGCGACGGATGTGTAACAATCTCCCGCGCAAGCTCAGTACTTCGGCCGGATTCCCAATCGCGAATGCCTCGAAGCAGCAGGCCAGGACCAGATGGTTCAGCGAGGCACCGAAATACTGCCAGGGCGCGCGTGTTCGCACTATCGTTCGAGTTCGACATCCGACCTTCCTCGAGGACCATATGCCTGTGTTGCGAGAATGGCGCGCTGAGATTCGGCGTGAACGCCGGGAAGAATACAAGGAGTACGTGACCGCTACTGGGATCGCGCACTACCGGAAGACTGCCGGAAACTTGGGCGCCGCGATCGCTACCCGGGACTTGGACGCCCGGCGCTCGGAGATCGTCGTGCTGAGCTGGTGGACCGATCGAGACGTCATCCGTGCGTTCGCGGGCGACGACATTGGCGTGGCTCGATACTATCCCGAGGACGACGCGTTTCTGCTCACCAAGCCTGGCACCGTCCAGCACTACGACGTCACGGAGTACGGACTTCGAGGAGACTAGACTGTCTCAGCTCAGGCCCCGATCGTTCCCACCCTAAAGGGTGGGCCCGGTGATACATTGCGCTTGAAGCGCTGAGCAGTGTCGGGCCCAGGCCTCAAGCCTGGGTTCGACGCGAGGCGCATGGGGATCTGCCAGCTCAGCCCTGACTCCGGCGGGCGTCCGAGGCCTGCACCATCAGATCCTCGATGGTGGGCTGGAGGTCGGCGTTGAAGGGGACGAATCCGAGCTGGAGGATGAGTCGGTACCGCCTGATGGTCCGGTCGTTGAACTCCTGCACCTGCTCGGCCACGCGTCCGGAGATGATGGGGAACTTCTCCTCCGGCGCGTCGAGGGCGAGCGCCATGAACTCGGCCAGCTCGAGACGGCCGAGCAGGTCGGAGTCCCGGAAACTCCGCCGCATGATCTCGGACACGCCCCGCAAGAGCTCGTCGCCTTCCTGAAAGCCGACCAGCTTCACGATCCGGTCGAACCCAACCACCTCGACGGACACGACCAGGAGATGGCCCTTCACCCGCTGGGCCCGCTTCACATACGGCTCCGCCAGGGTGACGAACCCGCGGCGGTTGTAGAGGCCGGTGAGGCCGTCGATGAACGAGAGTGACCGCAGGGCGGCGCGCAGACGTGCGACCTCCATGGCGTGCCGGATGCTGCGGGCGAGTGTCTCGCCCGAGATCTTCCCCTTCATTAGGTAGTCCTGCGCGCCCGACTGGATCGCTTGGGCGGCGAGCGTGCCGTCTCCGCGCGCCACCAGCGCAATCACCGGCAAGTCCTGGAACCGCTCGCGGACCTTCAGCAACGCCTCGAGCCCGTTGGCTTCGGGCAGGGACAGGTCCAGCATCACCAGATCGATGTTCCCCTCACCGATCCGGGCGTACGCCTCCACCAGGGTGGTGACGTGCGCAAAGTCGTAGGGAGGCGCACCCGCGAACGCGGCCCCGGCGTCCCCCAGCGTGTCGCGGAGGAGCTGGGCATGCCTCGGGTTGTCCTCCACCAGGAGGATCCGCACCGGCTCGGTATCGATGCCGGACATAGAGCGGCGGGCGAGCTTGCTCGAGGTGCGGGCCAGGTGGCCTCCGACAGCGGGTTTCAGGGGTCGGCTGACCCGGAATCTTAGACCCGGCCACACTTTCCGGCGAGGCGGGCGTGGGGGTGCTTTGTGCACTTCGCGTCCGAACGCTATTCATATACCCGTGCAGCCGACTCGCCCGTCGCACGACCAGGCGCCGATCGTCCCGAAGCCCGGATTGAATGAGCGCGTCACAGCCGCCTTCAGCCTGGCCGTGGGCCTGCTGCTCGCGGTCGGAATCATGACGTTCTGGGGCTTCTCGCAGATCAACGGGGCCCGGGAGGTGCGCCAGCACTCGGTGACGGTCCGGGACGGCGTCACACGCCTCCTCGTGCACCTGCAGGATGCCGAAACCGGCCAGCGCGGGTTCCTCCTGACCGGGCGGGATCCCTACCTCCGTCCATTCCAGACCGGATCTCAGCAGGTCCGCGGGGACCTGGACACACTGGTGCAGGTCACCGCGCCGGATACGGATCTCTCGCCCGCGATTCGCGCGCTCACCCCCGCCATCGAAGCGAAGCTCTCCGAGCTCACGGCCACGGTGGACCTCCGGCGTTCGAAAGGTCTGGGTGCCGCGCTGGCGGTCGTACAGACCGACCGGGGCCGCCTCCTGATGGACAGCGTCCGGCAGCTGATCCGGGGGATCGGCCGCACTGAGGTGGACCGGTATGCCTCGGCGGATTCGGTCGTCGCGCGCACCACGGCTCTGGTGGAGAAGGCCAGCGCGGTGGGGACTGTGCTCGCCATCGGCTTCCTCGTCATCGCCGGTGTCGTGGCGAAGCGGGACGCATCGTCCCGGGTCACCATCGAGACGCAGCTCGAAGAGGTCTCCGACGAGATGAACGACCTCTACCAGAATGCGCCCTGCGGATACCACACGGTCGACCTGGAAGGGCTGGTGGTCCGGATGAACCGAACCGAGTGCCGCTGGCTCGGCTATCAGCTCGACGAGGTGGTCGGGAAGAAAAACCTGTTCGACCTGCTGGCACCCGAAGACCGTCCCCGCGCCCGCGCCCGTTTCGATCGGCTCGTCGCGGGGGAGGACATCGGCACCGGGGAGGCGCGTTTCGTCCGGAAGGACGGCACCCGCATCGCGATGATGGTCTCGAGCGTCCTCGTCCGCGACGTTTCCGGGGCGCCTTCGCGGGTCCGGGCGACGATGCTGGACCAGACCGAGTTCCGCGGCGCGCGGGACATGGTGAACCGCCTCAACGCGGCCCTGCAGCGGCACGTCGCGGAGCTGGAGGACGTCAACGGCGAGCTGGAACGCTTCAGCTATACCGTGTCGCACGACCTGCGGGCACCCCTCCGTGCCATCGCGGGGTTCGCCAGCCTCCTGACCCAGGAGCACGCCTCGCGGCTCGACGCCGAGGGCCTGCGGCTCCTCGACGTCATCCACGTCAACACCGAACGAATGGGCCGGCTCATCGACGATCTCCTGTCGTTGACCCGGTTGTCGCGGGTACCCCTGGTGCGCTCGTCGGTGGCCATGACGACGCTCGTCGCCGGCGTCGTGGCGGATCGGAAGGCGGCGGGCGTCGACGGCGGAGTTGCGATCAGCATCGGTGACCTGCCCGACGCGCAGGCGGACCGAGCTCTGCTCAAGCACGTGTGGGAGCGGCTCATCGACAACGCGGTCAAGTTCACTACCGGCGCCGAGGGACCGCGTATCGAGATCGGGGCGCAAAGCGACAACGGCAACACGGTCTATACCGTACGAGACAACGGCATCGGGCTCGATATGCAGTACGCGGAGAAAGTGTTCGAAGTCTTCCAGCGTCTGCATCCGCAGTCCGAGTACGAAGGCACGGGGGTAGGGCTGGCGGTGGTCCAGCGGGTGGTCCATCGTCATGGTGGCCGGGTCTGGGTGGAATCGGCGTCGGGCCGGGGAGCGACCTTCTTCTTCACTCTGGACGCGAAAGGCGGGGCGTAATGGGCGATGCGGATCAGGTCGAAATCCTGCTGGTCGAGGACAGCGCCGAAGACGCCGAGCTGACACTCCGGGCGCTGAAGAAGCACAATCTCGCCAACCGGATCCACCACGCGAAGGACGGCGTCGAGGCCCTGGACTTCCTGTTCGCCCGGGGACCCCACGCCGACCAGAGCACGCTCCGCATGCTCCGGGTGGTGCTCCTCGATCTGAAGCTCCCCCGGGTGGACGGGATCGAGGTCCTGAGCCAGATGCGCGCCGACGCGCGCACCAAGCTGGTGCCGGTGGTGGTCCTGACCTCCTCCCGGGAAGACCCTGATATCTCGCGGTGTTACGCCCTGGGCGTGAACAGCTACATCGTCAAGCCGGTCGAGTTCGAGGAGTTCATCAAGGTGGTCTCTTCGCTCGGCCTGTACTGGCTCCTGCTGAACCAGCCGCCGACGTAGCTTTTCGGGGATGACCTCGAGCCCCGCCCGGATCCAGCCGTTCATTCGCGGTGCGTTCACCCCCTCGGCCGGGGACGGAACGTTTACCGATCTGAATCCTTCCAACCCCGACGACGTCGTGGCCCAGGTGTCCTCGGGTGTACCCGAGGATGTGACGCGCGCCGTGACTGCCGCGCAGGAAGCGCTCGACGCCTGGGGTTCCCTCCCGGGCCCAGCGCGCGCCGAGCACCTGCACAAGTGGGCGGAGGTGATCGGGGGACGTCGGGAGGTCCTCGCCCAGGCCATGAGCCGGGAAGTGGGCAAGCCGATTGCCGAGGCTCGTGGGGAAATCGGGCGCGGCGAGGTGATCCTGCGGTATTACGCCGGGGAAGCGGTCCGCCAAATCGGCGAGGTCATCCCCGCGCAGGCCCCCGACGCGCTGCAGCTCACGCTCCGCGAACCTCTCGGCGTGGTCGCGCTGATCACCCCGTGGAACTTTCCGTTCGCCATTCCCCTCTGGAAGGCGGCGCCCGCCCTGGCGTTCGGCAACACGGTCGTCCTGAAACCGGCCGAGGACGCGTCCGCTATGGCTTCGCTCCTCGCGGAGACGGCGGCGCAGGCGGGGCTGCCGGCCGGCGTGTTCAATGTCGTCCCCGGGACTGGGAGGGCGGTGGGTCCGGCGCTGATCGAAGCCGCACCGGTACGGGCCGTGAGCTTCACCGGCTCGGCCGCGGTCGGCGCATCAGTCGCGGCGGCCGCAGCGGCGCGGAATATCCGGTACCAGACCGAGATGGGCGGGAAGAACGTCGTGATCGTCGCCGCTGATGCGGATCTCGACCGTGCCGCCCTGCTCACTGCCGCGGGCGCGATGCGCTACGCGGGACAGAAATGCACCGCGACGAGCCGCGCGATTCTCCTCCGGCCCATCGCCGACCGGTTCCTGGCGAAGCTCAAGGAGCAGGTCGAGGCACTCCCGTTGGGCCCGGTGGATGACCCCAGGTCCGCGATTGGTCCGTTGATCAATGCCCGGGCCCGCGACCGGGTGAGCGCGGCGGTGAAGGGCGCGGAGGGGGGGGCGCTCGTGACGGGGGGTGACCGGCCCGCGGATGCCCGTTTCCAGAAGGGATTCTTCTTTTCGCCCACGGTCGTGCGGGACGTCGCGCCCGATTCCAGCCTTGCCACCGAGGAGGTGTTCGGGCCGGTGCTGGCGACATTCGTGGTCAACGACCTCGAAGAAGCGATCGCGCTCGCGAACCGGACGAAGTACGGTCTTTCCGCGTCCCTCTTCACCAAGGATCTGCCGAGCGCCGTGCGATACATCCGGCGCATCGAGGTCGGACTGGTGCGGGTGAACAGCGACACGACCGGAGTGGACCCGCACGCGCCCTTCGGCGGCTTCAAGGGCTCGAGCTCGGGCTCACGCGAGCAGGGCCCCGCCGCGCGTGAGTTCTACACGGAGATCAAGACGGTGCAGGTCCATCCATGAGCGGCACCGCCATGCCGGCGACGATGACGGTGGTGGACTCCCACACGGAAGGAGAGCCCACCCGTGTGGTCATCGACGGCTGGCCGGCTCCCGCGGGCGCCACCATGTCGGACCGCCGCGACGATCTCAAGAGGAACGCCGACCACATCAGGCGGGCGGTCGTGAATGAACCGCGCGGCCACGACGCGGTGGTGGGAGCACTGCTCACGCCTCCAGTAAATCCGGGGTCGGCCACGGGCGTGATCTTCTTCAACAACGTCGGCTATCTCGGGATGTGCGGGCACGGCACCATCGGCGTGGTGAAGACTCTGGCGAACCTGGGCCGCCTTACGTCCGGAGCCGTCCGGATCGACACCCCGGTGGGTACCGTGAGCGCCACCCTCGAGCCGGACGGCGCGGTCACCGTCGAGAACGTCCCCGCTTACAGCCATGCCAAGGATGTCTCCATCGACGTGCGCGGTGTGGGGCGGGTGACCGGCGACATCGCGTACGGCGGCAACTGGTTTTTCCTGACGGAGCTGCCGGCCTTCCCGCTCGAGCTCCGGTATCTCGACGAGTTGATGAAGGTGACGAAGAGCATCATGCAGGCCCTCCGGGCCCGGGGGATCACCGGCGCGAACAAAGCCGAGATCGACCACGTGGAGCTGTCCGGCCCCCCCAGCTCGGGTGCTGCCGACGGGCGGAACTTCGTGCTCTGTCCCGGCGCCCAATACGACCGCTCCCCCTGCGGCACCGGCACCAGCGCCAAGATGGCGATCCTGCACGAGCGTGGGCTCCTGCCGCTAGAGCAGCACTGGCGCCAGGAGAGTGTGACCGGAAGCCTCTTTACCGGCTGGCTCACCCGCCGCGCCGACGGCCTGATCCCGCACGTCCGGGGCCGGGCCTTCATCACGGGGAAGACCGAGCTGCAATTCGACCCCGCCGATCCCTTCCAGGGCGGCCTTAGCTCTTCGTGACGGCCGCGACGGCCGACGCCGTGGTCGTCGGTGCCGGCATCGTGGGTGCCGCCGTGGCGGAAGCACTCGCGAAAGACGGAGCGCGCGTGACCATCGTGGATTCGGGTGCGGCAGCGCTCGGCGCCACGGCCGTCGGCATGGGCCACCTCGTCGCGATGGACGACTCGCCCGCCCAGCTCGCCCTCACCTCGTATTCGCTGGATCTCTGGAAATCTCTCGCCTCGGAGCTCCCACCCTCGGTTGAATACGATCCGGCGGGCACACTGTGGGTGGCGGAAGACGAGATGCAGCTTGAAGGAGTCGAGGAGAAAATCCGGGCGTATGCGGGCCGGGGGATGCCGCTGCAGTGGCTGGACGGCAAGCGCGTAGTCGAGCTCGAGCCGAATCTTCGCTCCGGCCTCGCCGGGGGGTTGCTCGCGCCGCGTGACGCCATCCTCTACCCACCTGGCGCCGCACGCGCGTTGCTCGACCGCGCCCTGGCCCGTGGGGCCCAGCTCCGCGAACACACCGAAGTCCTTGCGCTCGACGCCAACGAGGTGACCACCACCGGCGGGACCCTGCGCGCGGGCGTGATCGTGAACGCCGCCGGAACCGGGGCGGTGCGGCTCACGCCAGACCTCCCCATCGTCCCGCGAAAAGGGCACCTCGTCATCACCGACCGCGTGCCCGGGTTCTGCCGCCACCAGATCGTGGAAATGGGCTACTTGAAGAGCGCGCACCGGATGACGGCGGAGTCGGCGGCGTTCAACGTGCAGCCGCGGGCGACAGGACAGGTGCTCATCGGATCGTCCCGCGAGCTGGTGGGGTGGGATGCGTCGGTGAATCGTCAACTGGTGGCGGCGATGCTGTCACGGGCCCAGTGGTTCATGCCCGCGCTCGCGAAGCTGCAGGCCATCCGGATCTGGACCGGGTTCCGGCCCGCGACTCAGGACAAGCTTCCCTTGATCGGCCGTTGGGAGCGCACGCCGGGGCTCTGGATCGCGGCGGGCCATGAAGGCCTTGGCATCACCACATCCCTCGGCACGGCCGGCCTCCTCGCCGACCTGATAGCAGGCCGAACGCCGGCGATCGACCCCGCGCCATTCGCCCCCGGCCGCCGGGTGGCGGCCTGATGGCCCGCATTCTGTCGATTCTCGTTGACGGGCGCTTGCTCGAGGTATCCGAGGGGATTACCGTCGCCGCGGCACTGCTGAACGCAGGGGAGGACGCGTTCCGTGATTCGGTGTCGGGACGTCCCCGCGGACCCGTGTGCGGCATGGGGATCTGTTTCGAGTGCCGGGTCACCATCGACGGGGTTCGTGGCCGGCGGGCATGCCTCGAGCGGGTTTCTCCCGGGATGCGGGTGATCACTCGTGAGTAGGCTCCGCGACGTCTCCGTCGATGTGGCCGTGATCGGGGGCGGCCCGGCGGGAATCGCCGCCGCCACGAGGGGCTCGGAGGCGGGGAAGCGCGTCCTGGTGCTCGACGAAGCGCCGCATCTGGGCGGGCAGATCTGGCGTCACCTCTCCCGCGAATCGCTTCCCGCGAAGGCCCGGACCTGGCTGGAGCGATTCGACCGCTCCGGCGCGGAGGGCCTGACCGAGACGTCCGTGGTGGACCTCCAGGACTCGCGGGTCTTGGCGGTCCGGTGGAATGAGGAGGTGCGCGTCCGCGCGCCGCATGTGATCATCGCCACGGGCGCGCGCGAGCTCTTGCTCCCCTTCCCGGGCTGGACCCTTCCCAATGTGATGGGCGTCGGTGGTCTGCAGGCCCTCGTGAAGTCAGGCGCGTCGGTCGTGGGGAAGCGCGTCGCGCTGGCCGGTGCGGGGCCGTTGGTCCTTCCGGTGGCCGCGGCGCTGGCCCGGGCGGGCGCGCGACTGGTGGTGGTCGCGGACCGCACTTCGGCGTCGCGGGTTCTTCGATTCGCCGCGTCCCTCGCCGGAAGGCCGGGTGAGCTGTGGGAGGGGGTTCGCTACCGGGCGCAGTTCGCCGGGACGCGATACCGCTGGGGCACCCGCGTGATTTCGGCGGCCGGCGAGTCCCGGGTGCAGGAAGCCACGTTTACCGCGGGGGGCCGTACCTGGACCGAGCCGGTGGACCTGCTGGGCGCGGCTGCCGGCCTCGTCCCCAACACCGAGCTCGCGCGCCTGGCGGGGTGTGAAGTGCGGGGAGGCGTCGTAATGGTGGACGCTTTACAGCAATCGTCACGCGCCGGGGTGTGGTGCGCCGGCGAGCCGGCGGGCGTCGGTGGAGTGGATCTCGCCCTGCTCGAAGGGGAAATTGCTGGGCTCGATGCCGCCGGTCAGCCGGTGCCGCAGAGTCTTCAGAAAGCTCGCGACGCAGGCCGCGCGCATGCCCGGCGGCTCGACCTGGCGTTCGGGCTTGATGCCGTCGAGCTCCCGCCCCCCGAGACGATCGTCTGCCGCTGTGAAGACGTGCCCTGTTCGGCGTTCGACAAGTCGTGGACCATGCGGCAAGCCAAGCTCTACACGCGTGCCGGCATGGGTCCCTGTCAGGGCCGGGTCTGTGGCGCCGCCTTGCACGCCATGTTCGGCTGGGCGCCAGATTCCGTCCGTGCTCCGCTCGTTCCGACGCCTGTGGCGTCCCTGATTTCTACTTTGGAGTCGTCCGATGCAACAACGTGACTGGGCGGGAGTGCTGCCCGCGATCACCACTCCCTTTAGGCGCGACCTCTCCGTCGACGAAGCCGCCCTCGCCAGCCACGTGCGCTGGATGGTGGATTCCGGGTGCCGCGGCATTGTGGCCCTCGGCTCGCTGGGTGAATCGGCGACACTGACAACGCCCGAAAAAGTCCGGATCCTCGAGGTCTGCAGGGAGGCGCTGGGGTCGCGCGGGCACCTGGTCGCCGGGATCGCGGGACTCGCGACGTCCGAATGCGTCGCGCTCGCTCAGGCCGCCGAGAAGGCGAAGTGCGACGGGTTGATGGCGTTGCCGGCGTATGTCTACGTCGGAGATGAGCGGGAGACGGAGGCGCATTACGGAGCGGTGATCGGTGCCACGGGACTCTCGTGCATGCTCTACAACAATCCGGTGGCGTACGGGGTCGACGTCTCGTCCGAACAGCTGGTACGGCTCTGCGAGAGGCATCCGAACCTGCACGCCACGAAGGACTCGAGCGGCAACGTCCGTCGCGTGGCCGCGATTCGCGGTGCGCTGGGCGACCGGATCCGTATCCTGGTCGGGATGGACGATGTCGTGCTCGAGAGCGTCGCCATGGGCGCGGTGGGGTGGGTGGCCGGGCTGGTGAACGCCCTTCCGATCGAATCGGTGCGGTTATTCGATCTGGCCATCGCCGGCAAGTCGCAGGAGGCCTGGAAGCTCTACGATTGGTTCCTGCCCCTGCTCCGGCTCGACACCGTTCCCAAGTTCGTCCAACTCATCAAGCTGGTGCAGGAAGAAGTCGGGAAGGGGAGCGCTCTGGTGCGTCCGCCCCGGCTCCAGCTGGAGGGGGAAGAACTCGCGCAGGTGAAGGCGCTGATCAAAGAGCGGCTGGCGCGGAGGCCCTAGGGTTCCGGGGCCCTTAGCCCGATTGTCTCGTAGCCGCCGGCGACCCCCGGACGAAGGCGATGTAGTCCGTGGGCAGCGGCACGTACCCGGCCTCGCGGATCAAGAGCGCGACCTGCCCCCGGTGATACGCCCCGTGCAGAGCGACGTGCAGCAGGATGTCGTCGATGCGGGAGTGGAAGGTGTCCCCCGCACTATTGGTGTAGGTCACCTCCCGGGTGAGCGCCGAAGCATCGAGGCGCGCGAGGAAGCGGCCGAAGGCAGCCTGGTTGTCGCGGGCCAGGGTGCCGCATTGCTCGAGCGTCAGGTTGGGCCAGACCTTCACCTCCGGCTTCATCTCCCGGAGTCGCGCCAACCACACGTGCTCGGCGCCCAGGACGTGGCAATAGAGCTCGTGCGCCTTGGGGGGCCGGGCGTCCGATTCGCGGAGCGCGGTGAGCGCCCGCTCGTCCGCCCAGGCCAGATGCTGGTAGAGCCGCTGGATTTCCTCGAGCATTTCGTAAGGTCCCATCCAAACGGTGGAGGCGCAACCGGCGTCTTACCAGCAACTCGAGGGGAGGCCCCCGTGATGCTTTGGCTCCTGGCCGCGCTCGTTTCACCATTCCCGGACGTCACTTACACCATCCGCGTCGACCCCGCGGACCTCTCGGCATTAGACATCACGATGAACGTCCGACGCGCGCCGCCGTCCTTCACGCTCGCCATGTTCAGCCACCCTGAGTACGACGACAAGTATTGGCGCTACCTCGATCACGTCACGGCTGACGGCGGAGTGATCACACATGACTCGGGCGCGGTCTGGCACGTGATGAACGCCTCCAGGGATCTGACGATTCACTACCGCCTGGTCCTGCCGCCCTGGAGCGGGACGCAGCGGCAGGCGTGGAAGCCCTTTCTGACGCGGACCGGAGGGTTCGTCGACGCGCCCCACGGGCTGCTCTACATCGTCGGCGCGGAACGCGGGCCTTCGGATGTCCGCTTCATTCTTCCCACCGGGTGGCGTGTCGCCACGCCCCTTCCCGGGGACTCGAACCGATACCGGGCTCGGAATGTCGCCGACTTGATGGACGGGCCCTTCCTGCTGGGTCGCCTCCGCGAGTGGGACTTTCAGGCCGCGCACACGCCGCATCGGGTCTTCTACTGGGATGCGCCGGACGCAAAAGCGTTCGACACCACGCAGTTCGTCGCGCACATCGGGGAGGTGGTCAGCCAGGCGGCTGCGCTGTTCGGGGGCCTGCCGTATGCCCGGTACACGTTCCTCTATGTGGACCAGGCCTACGGCGCCCTCGAGCATCCTGATGCCGTCACGCTCGGCGCGCCGAGTGCCGACCTGGCGAGCGATCCGGACGCGCTGCTCGAAGAGACGGCGCACGAGTACTTCCATCTCTGGAACCTCATGCGCATCAAACCTGCGGGGTATGGCGGTGTGACCTACGAGCCTCGCCCCCTCTCGACCGGGCTCTGGGTGAGTGAGGGATTCACCATGTTTTACGCCGACCTGCTCGCGCGCCGGGCCGGCCTGCGGTTGCGCGACTCCACTCGCACCCGTCACCTCGAGCGCCTCCTCGCCCGTTACCTCGAGAACCCCGTCTTTGCGCACTACTCGGCGGAGCGGATCAGCCAATCGTCATACGCCTCGGACCCGCTTTTTCTCGGGGACTACCAGGGGAGCACGCACCTGAATGGCGAAATCATCGGGGCGATGCTGGACATCTTGATCCGCTCGCGTACCGATGGCCGCCGCTCGTTGGACGACGTGATGCGTGGTCTGGCCAAGGACACGACGGGCTTCACGACCGCCGGAGTGCAGCGACTGGTGGAGTCGGCGTGCGGATGCGACGTGGGTCCGTTCTTCGACCACTACGTCCGGGGAGCGGCCCTCATCGACGTGAATCAGTACCTCACACTGCTCGGCCTGCGGGCTCAAGTCGACTTGGCGGACGCTGTGGATACCGGCGGCCGCGCGATCCCCGATGTCCGGATCTGGGCTTACCAGCCGCTCGGCGCACCACGCGCTCTCTTGCTGCTGAACACGCCGGAGAGTCAGTGGGGTCGCGCCGGCTTCCACTCCGGGGACTCGCTCATCACCATGGGCGACTCCGCGATGACGGACCTCTCTGCATTTCGGCGGACCATTCGTCGCTTCCGGGTAGGGGACACCGTACAAGTGACTGTCCGACGGGCCGGCGGGGAGTTCACGGCCCGGGTGCCACTTACGGGATACCAGCATCCGTTCGTGCGGATTCTCCCCGATTCAGCGGTGCCGGAGCGTGTCCGGAAACTGCGGGAGGCCTGGGAGGCGGGGCAGTGAGTTGAGTTGCTCCCGTCTCGTGAACCCCGGGCTCGCGCCCGGGGTCAGTTACTGCCTCGTCTCGGGGTGTGGTTTTTCTGACCCCGGGCGTCAGCCTGGGGAATCCGATACCCAGCCAGGCGGCGGCGCCGACCAAGGCCCCGATCACCAGCGCCACCACCGCCGCGGCGACCAGGTGCTCCTTCCAGGGATGGTGCTTGCGGAGGGCGAGCTCCGCCACCAGTGCCACGGGGAATAGCGCGAGACTGGCGACCAGGAACGTGCCGCCGATCCAGCGCGCGAGCGCCAGCAGCACGATGAACGGCCAGGCGATCCAGCGGAGCAGCGCCTTTATGGGGCCTCGGCGAGCACCAGCTCCGCCAGCCGCTCGGCGGCCGTGGGACCGTCGGTGAAGTAAAGCGTCGGCTCCAGGAGCTCGAGCTCCATGACCCGGAAATGGCCGCTCACGACGCACCCATCTACGCGCGCATATGACGTCGTTCCAGGCGCGCGGGAAAGCACACCGGCGGCGGCCCGGATCAAAGCCGGATCAGGCTCGACCAGCTGCTGACTTCCTCCGAGCTCCGCCTGTACGCGGAAATCTCCCGGCGCCGGACGCTTCAGCATGGCGTGCGAGAACTCACCGCCGATGAACACCAGCGACCACTCGCCCTCGCGCGCCACTTCGGCTACGAACGGCTGAATCAGCGCGGGACCACGGCGCACCATCCCGCGGAAACGGTCTTCCCAGTCCGCGACTTGATCTCTCGCGATCCGCCACGTGTCGGTGGCCGACGCCGAGATGGCGGGCTTGATCACGACCTCGTCCCACCCTCTTCGGCCAATACTGCGGCGAGCGTCGGTGTTTCCGCGGATTCGCCGACCCAGCGGGTATGGACGACGTCGACGCCCGCTTGTTCGAGGTCCCGCAGGTAGCGCTTGTCGGAATTCCACCGCAGGATGGAAGGAGCGTTGTGGAGGACCGCGCCGGCGCGCTCGACGCAGCCGATCCACGTGAGGAACTCTGCGTGACGCAGGTGATAGTCCCAGCAAGAGCGGACCACCACGATGTCGAACGACGACCAGTCTGCCGGGGCGTCCCAGAGCACGGGGAGGACCTCCGCCCCGCGCCGTTCGAGTGCGCGTTGCAAGATCTGGTCGTCCGGCGGGAGCTCCGGAAACGCGGCGTAGGTCGCGAGGGCGAGGCGCGGCATCGGAAGAAATCTATTCAGGTCTGGGAATGGGCCGGGGAACTTCCTGATATATGGAAGTGTTCTCTCGGAACTGCAGTCGACTCACTTTGGGAGGTTCAGGTGTCTCTCCGTCCGGTAGAACGTATCATCGAGTCCCAACCCACCATGGAAGGCGCCGGCGTCAAATTGCGGCGTGCGTTCGGGTTCGGCGATACCAAGGAATACGATCCTTTTCTGTTGTTCGACGATTTTCGCAATGACCGTCCCGCCGATTATCTCGCGGGCTTTCCGTGGCACCCACACCGCGGCATCGAAACGATCACCTACGTTCTCAAGGGCACCGTGGAGCACGGGGACTCGCTCGGTAACCGCGGCTCGCTGGGCGCCGGCGACGTCCAATGGATGACCGCGGGGAGCGGGATTCTTCACCAGGAGATGCCGAAGGGAGACCAGAAGGGCCTGATGCACGGGTTCCAGCTGTGGTCCAATCTCCCCAAGCGGCTCAAGATGAGCGACCCACGCTACCAGGACGTGCTGGCCAAGGACATTCCCGAAGTCACCGACGACGACGGGACTGTGGTGCGCGTGGTCTGCGGCGATTTCTGGGGAAGGCAGGGACCGGTCGAAGGCGTCGCGGCGGATCCCCGATATCTCGACGTGTGGGTCCCGCCCGGGAAGAAGAAGACGCTGCCCGTCGAGGCCGCGCGTCACGCGTTCGCCTATGTGTTCGCGGGCTCGGGAAGCTTCCGGGACGCGTCGCAGCCGCGCGCGGTGCTGACCGAGGGCACGGGGCCTGACGCCATCGCCAGGTATGAGAAAACCGGCAACCGGTCACTCGTATTGTTCGGGGGCGGGGATGAGGTCACTGTCCAGGCGGGAGACGAGGGGATTCGGTTCCTGCTGGTGTCAGGGCGGCCCCTGGAGGAGCCGGTGGCGTGGTATGGTCCGATCGTGATGAATACGACGGACGAGCTGCGGCAGGCCTACGCTGAGCTGCAGGACGGCACCTTCATCAAGAGCCGCTAGCCGAACCGGGCCCTGCGGCGCGCACGAACAACGCCGCGGGGATCCCGACGCCGAAGATGTGGGTGAAGATCTCGTCCAGGACCGGTCCCACGTGCTTGAAATGCGTCATCCCCACCTGCGAGAGCGGCAGCACCACGAATACATCGTCGCATAGACCAACAACCCATAAATCGTCCCTGACACCCACGGCCGCCGGGTCAACACCGGCAGCTTCGTCGCGGCGATGTAGAACACCGTCACGATCGAGAACGAGATGAAGCAGTGGAGGACCGCGCCCAGAATTGCGGTCGCGGCGCCCCCCTGGTACGCCAGGTCGCGTCCGAGGAGGCCGACCGCGATCGATTGGAGAATGCGGACCGGCGTCGCGCCGTAGAATGCGTAGTAGATGAACGCGTCGGCGATGTCGAGCGCCGCGACGGCGAGAGTTCCGTACAGAATGGCCTGCAGGGGGGTGAGTCTGAATCCGGGACGGGCGGCCGCAGTCATTGGGGCTCCGGAAAGGTCAGCCACCAAGGTCGATGCAGTTTGAATCAGTCGCTAGTTCAACTCGTCGTGGCGCTCCGGCGGCCCGGCGCGCCGGAATCTCAGATGAACGGGACCAGCATCGGGACGTGCGCCTTATAAGCATCGTAGGCCTCACCGAGCTCGCCGTGCAGGAAGCGCTCTTCGAGTCGCGCCTTCACGTACCAGCCAACGGTCATCACCGCCACCCCGGCCCACGCGATCCACGTGGCCTTGAGCAGAGCCGTCGCGATGGTCGCGATGATGATGCCCGTGTAGATGGGGTGACGAACCAACGCATAGGGTCCGTTCTCGATCACCCGGTGATTGGCTTTCCGGGAGACATTTCGCGCCCAGAAGCGGCCCAGCGTGATCCTGGCCCACCAGGCGAAGAGGAACCCAGCGGCCGCGAGCCCGAGCGTTCCCCAGCGCGCGGCCAAAGGGAGGCGCAGGGTGGTGTCGGTGGAATTGAAGGCGAAGAGGAGAACGCCACCGCCGACGGTCAGCAGATTGTAGGCGACCTGCGGTCCGGCACCGGGGCCTTTGACGGCCCGGTCGCTCCAGAATGCCGCGCCCCACCAGCTGACGAGCCAGACCAGCCAGAGCCACATCATCGCCTGGATCGGGATCATGGCTCGACCCTACGGACCGGGACCGGTTCGAGTTTATCGTAGCCTTTCAGCCGGTAGATCCCAACGGACAAGATCCAGCTGACCACGAACACCCCGATGATGAGGTACCCGATCGACCCGAAGTTGCCGTTGAGGGTCGCGATCATCCGCCAGAACCCGCCTGCCAGCCCGAACCTCGCGCCCACGAGGCCGAGCGCCTCGATCCCCCCCACGAGCAGCGCCACCACCACGGAGACGAAGGTGATGGTCAGGTTGTAGTAGAGCTTCCGGATCGGCGTGGTGAACGCCCAGCCGTAGGCGCCGAGCATCAGGATCGAGTCGGTGGTGTCCACCAGGGACATGCCGGCGGTGAACAGGGCGGGGAACACCAGAATGGTCCAGATCGACATCCCCCGCGCCGCCTCAGCGGCCGAGATGCCCAGGACCGCGATCTCGGTGGCGGTGTCGAAGCCCAGTCCGAAGAGGAGTCCCAGCGGGTACATGTGCCAGGAGCGGCGGATCATCGCGAACATCGGGCGAAACAGGCGGGCGAGCAGGC
>DATBBZ010000390.1:0-3050 GCA_036270745.1 Gemmatimonadales bacterium
CCGCATGTCCGCTCGCTGAACACCACGGCACAGTCCCTGCCCTATAGGGCGTCGACCTCTTCGGGGCCTGATATGCGGACGTCCATTCGGTTCGCGCTGACGCTGTCGGCGCTTCTCGTTGCAGCTTGCGACCAGCCGACCCAAATCACCGGCGGCGGCGGCACTCCGTTGCCCGCGCCGCAGGATCTCTCGTACGAGCTGGATCCGTCCGGCTCTCCGGGCGCGCCGTCCGGAATTCTCCTCACCTGGCAGCCCGTCGCGTCGGCGGGACTCTCGACCTACCGGGTGTATTCGACCCCTACCGTCGGCGGGGCGTTCAACCTCCGCGCGGAAACCACGTCGCCGTCCTATCACGATGCCGGCATGCCGGATGTGCAGTACACGGTGACCGCCATAGACGTGAACGGCAACGAGAGCACCAACTCGAACGTCGTCACGGTGGATTCGCGACTGACCCTCGAAGCACCGGACAGCCTGTTCTCCACGTCGCTGAACGGCGCCATCGCGCTCGACTGGACCGACAACGCATTCCACGCGGATTCGCTGGCGTTCAAGTGGTATCGCGTCTACAGCGCGAGCGCGAATGACGGCGTGAGCTGCAACAACGATTGGGCGCTCGAAGGCGCGACCGTCTCTCCGGACTTCATCGTGAGCGCACTGACCAACGGGGTCTCCCGCTGCTACGTCGTGACGGCCATCGATACGCTGGGCGACGAGAGCCTGTTCTCGCCGGTGCGCAACGACACGCCCCGGCCCGACGCCCGGAACGTGGCGCTCTTCCCGGTCCAGGCCAACGCCGCCTCCGCCGGCCTCGAGTTCTGGGACGGCACGGCCAACGGCTTCGGTCTGGTGGTGAACGGCGGGTCGGCGAGCGCGAACTTCTTCGTCACTCAGCACGCCGATTCGACCCTGTGGCTGACGCCCGTGGCGGCTTCGGGGACCACGATGCAGCAGTACGGCATCGGCCCCCTGGATGATCTGACGTCGATCGACTACGCGCCCGCGTCCGGATACTCGAGCACGTCGCTGCAGGCGTTGCCCGGTGACGGGTACGTCTTCCAGATCGTGAACGGTGCCACGGTCCGCTACGGGGCCGTCCGGGTGACGCACGTCGGGCGGGACTTCCTCATTCTGGATTGGAGTTTCCAGACGGCAGCGGGGAACCCGGAGCTCGTCAGGGCGGCGGGACAAACGGTCGCCGTGTCGACTGGAAGAACTATTCTGAGGCACTAGGTCGCAGGACAGGCCGGCTAGACGGCTAGACGCCTAGTGGTATGCAGGGGTCAGGATCGAGGAAGCACTCCTCGGCCCTGACCCCTTTTCCCCGCTAGCCGTCTGAACGTCTAGCCGTCTGATGGTCCTGCCTTTGCTTGCAACTATCCGCCTACTACCTTCTCGTCACCATGACCATCGCCCTAGACGGCCGCTCGCTCTCCCTGGCCGACGTCGTGGCCGTTTCCCGTCACCGCGCTCAGGTGACGGCCGCTCCCGCCGCCCTGGACCGTGTTCGCGCTTCCCGCTCCGCCGTGGAGCGCGCCATCGCCCGGGGCGACACGATGTACGGCGTGAACACCGGCTTCGGGAAGCTCGCCAACGTCCGCATTCCTCCCGACAAACTCCAGGATCTCCAGAGGAATCTCATCCGGAGTCATGCGTCCGGCGTGGGCGATCCTCTGCCGGTCGAGGCCGTGCGGGCGATGATGTTGCTCCGCGCGAACGTCCTGCTGATGGGGACGAGCGGGGCACGCGTCGAGCTGCCCCTCTTGCTCGTGGAGCTGCTCAATCGCGGAATCCATCCGTCCATTCCCTCGCAGGGCAGCGTCGGGGCGTCGGGGGACCTGGCTCCGCTGTCCCATCTCGCACTCGCCCTGATGGGCGAGGGAGAGGACGGTGCGACGGTGCGGGCTGCCGGGTTGACCCCCGTCGTGCTCGAGGCGAAGGAAGGGCTCGCCTTCATCAACGGCACGCAGGCGCAAACCGGGCTGGCCGCCCTGTTGATCCACGATGCCTGGACGCTCTGGCGCACGGCGCACGCCGCGGGTGCGATGAGCCTCGAGGCCGCGCGGGGAACTCCGGTGGCCTTCGATCCCCGCATTCACGACGCGCGCCCGCATCCGTGGCAGACCCGCTCGGCGGCACTCCTGCGCACACTCCTGGCCGACAGCGCCATCCGCGAATCCCATCGGGAGAACGACCCCCGCGTGCAGGACGCCTACTCCCTCCGCTGCTCTCCGCAGGTCCTCGGCGCCGTAGGCGAGGGGATCGCCATGGCCGAGCGGATCATCACCACTGAGCTGAACTCCGCGACCGACAATCCGCTGGTCTTCGGCAACGAGATCCTCTCGGGCGGCAACTTCCACGGCCAGCCGATCGCGTTCGCGCTGGACGTGCTGGGCATCGCCCTGGTGACGCTCGCCAACCTCTCGGAGCGGCGGCTCGAGCGCGTGGTGAATCCGGACCTGTCCTGGGGTCTTCCGCCCTTCCTGGCCAAGAACCCCGGGGTCGAATCCGGGTTCATGACCCCCCAGATCGTCGCCGCGGCCCTGGTGGCCGATGCCCGCGTACTGGCGACTCCCGCCTCCATCCAGACCATCCCGACGGAAGCGAACCAGGAAGACATCGTGCCGATGGGGATGACCGCTGCCTGGAAGGCCGGCCGGATCCTGGCGGACGCGGAGCGCGTGACCGCGATCGAGCTGCTTGCGGGCGCGGAGGGGCTCGAGTTTCTGAAGCCCCTGACGCCGGGGAAGGGCGTCATGAAGACGTACGCCGCCATCCGGAAGCTGGTCCCACCGCTGGACGGGGACCGGCCCTTCCAGGCGGACATCGAGCTCGTCACGGAGCAGATCCGCGCCGGCGCCTTCGACCCCGGCGAGACCGCGTGAAGGGCGCCCGTCCGGTGCGAGCTCCCCGCGGCAGCGCGCGCACCTGCCGGGGGTGGGTGCAGGAAGCGGCGCTCCGGATGCTGATGAACAACCTCGATCCCGAGGTGGCCGAGCGCCCGGACGATCTGGTCGTGTATGGTGGGACGGGGCGCGCGGCGCGCGACT
>DATBBZ010000391.1:0-2510 GCA_036270745.1 Gemmatimonadales bacterium
GTCCCCGTGACGATCCCGATGCGCTTGTCGCGCCACGTCCCCGCCTCGATCTGCGCCGTCTGGATCCTGGTCTGCAAGTAGCGAACGGCGCCCACGCCGTTCTCGCGCTGCTCGAAATCGCCGTACCACTCCGCCGGCGGGAGCGGCAGGTCTGCCTGCAGGTACAGATCGTCGGCTCCGTAACACCACGGTGCACCACGATCCGCGACCGCGCGCGCCGCGAAATCGTCCACCGTGACGAGTGCTGCCCGGCACTCCGCCCCCGTTGGTTGGCGGACGAGTGCGTGTTTGCTGAATTCGGTCAGCGCAACCGGTACGACGGAGACGGAGAGCACGGACGCGCCCACACTGTAGAGGTCGCCCAGCGTGCGCACCAACTGTGGTCCGTCGTTGATGCCCGGAACCAGCACGACCTGTGCATGAAACGAGATTCCCCGCTCCGTAAACCAGCGGAGCTGCGGGATCACATCCGGCGCTTCAGGATTCCGCAACAACCAGCGGCGCACGACCGGATCGGTGGCGTGAACGGAGACGTACAGGGGCGACAGCCGGTATTCGACGATTCGCTGGAGGTCCCACGGCTTCAGGTTCGTGAGGGTGGCGAAATTGCCGTAACGAAATGACAATCGGTAGTCGTCATCCCGGATGTAGAGTGCCTGACGCATGCCCTGCGGATTCCCGTCCACAAAGCAGAAATCGCAGTGATTGGCGCAGCGGCGGATCCGTGGCGGCTCCAGGACGACACCCATCGGCAGCCCCTCGGGCCGTTCCACGTCGTATTCGATCTCTTCGCCCGACGGAAGCCGGGCCTGGAGCATGAAGTGCTCGTCAGCGGTCAGGAACTCCCAGTCGAGAAAGTCCTCGAGGGGACGGCCGTTGACCGCGAGCAGCTCGGTGCTTGGAACGAGTTCGAGGGCGGCGCCCAGGGAATCGGGTGCCACCGTCTGTACGCGAATCACTGCTGACCGCCTAGAGGTTCAAGGAGTTTCTGAAGCTAACGACGCAACTTCAACTGCTAATATCGCTTAGGAGTGATGGTGCGGCAATACCTCGAAGCGCGTCTCGTCCGTTACTTTGGAGACAATGATCTGGTCTGTCTTTCTGATGCGCCTGCCCGTTCTCCTCAGCTTACAGATGATCCCCATCCTCGCGGCCGCTCAGCAGCCGCCCCTGTCCGCCATCGCACCACCGTTGCATATCCAGGTCGACTCGGCACACCACCAAGTCCTGATCACGGGCGGTCCCTACCGCGTGCCCGTCACCCCGGAGATGCCCGGGATGATGATGGACATGCCCACCATCCCCGTCCAGAAGTTCGCGTTTCCGGCAGACGGCTGGCTCCAGGGCTTCCGCGTCGACCTGTTCGACGATCGCGGCCATGCGCTGTCGCACCGCCTGTTGCATCATCTGATCATGGTCAACTTCTCGCGGCGCCAGTTCATCTACCCGGCGCTCGAGCGCCTGCTGGGCGTCGCCGAGGAGACCGACACTGGCGACATGCGGATCCCGGGTACCATCGGCGTGCCCATGCAGGCCGGTCAGGAATTGGGCATATACGCGATGTGGCACAACGACTCGGGCCCCGAGATTCCCGTCGCCTACTGGCGCGTCGTCCTGTACATGACGCCCGCGAGACGCTGGCCCCGGCCGATCGATGTTCTCCCGGCCTACCTGGACGTCAACATCCAGACGAACCCCGAGGAGAACCGCTTCAACGTTCCTCCGGGCCACTTCGAGATCGGCTACGAGTTCAGCCCGCCGCTCTCCGGGCATCTTCTTGTCGCCACCGGTCACCTCCACGACTACGGCGTGCTGGTGAGGCTCGTCGACGCCGCGAGCGGCAAGACACTCGTGGAGATCAAGTCGAAGCGTGATTCCCTGGGGCATGTGCTCTCGATGCCGCGCAAGCTGCTCGCGATCCGCGGGGAGGGCCTGCGCCTCAAGGCCGGGCATCATTACCGGGTGGTGGGGGTGTTCGACAATCCCACGCGCGACACGTCGTACGGCGCCATGGCGGAAATGGTCGGTCTATTCGCCCCGGACCATTACCGGGAGTGGCCCGCGGTCGACCCCGCCGATTCGTACTACCAGCGGGACCTGGTCGCTTTGGTCGCGAACGGGGTGACGGACTCAGTGATCGTCGGAAAGGGGGTGCCGATTCTGCCTAAGGAGTCTCAGAGCGGGCGACGGGATTCGAACCCGTGACGTCCAGCTTGGGAAGCTGGCATTCTACCCCTGAATTACGCCCGCGTGACTTATAGAGTAACTAATCGCAAACGAGTTACGAAACAAGGCTGGCTGTCTTTCTCCGTGGTGTCAACCGTGGTGCCACAAGAAAACCCGAACATTAGACGCCCGGCCTTTCCCGCACCGCAGCCAGCCGGTCACCCAACCTAGCCGCGTGCTGCTCGACGCGGTACTCGACGACCTCCGCGCGATGCCGTACGTCGCCAAGATGCCCGTACACGCGCCGCACCATCGACTCCCCGCCGTGCCCCATCTCCTTCGCG
>DATBBZ010000392.1:0-6846 GCA_036270745.1 Gemmatimonadales bacterium
GCCGGAGGCTGCCTGATGCCGGACGTGTTGATCGTCGTGGGATCCGAGAGTGACAAGCCGCGCATCGAACCGGCATTCGAGATCCTCACCAAGGCCGGC
This sequence comes from Gemmatimonadales bacterium, assembly GCA_036270745.1. GTDB lineage: Bacteria > Gemmatimonadota > Gemmatimonadetes > Gemmatimonadales > GWC2-71-9 > 40CM-2-70-7. The sequence continues at coordinate 100 of DATBBZ010000392.1, forward strand.
GTGACGTTCGAGTTTCACGCTTCGTCGGCGCATCGCCAGCCCGATCAGACCGGAGCGTTGATCAAGGGCGCGAAGGCCGCTGGTGCCAAGGTCGTCATCGCCGGAGCCGGACTCTCCGCGGCGCTTCCGGGCTTCGCGGCCTCCCTGACCGACCTGCCGGTGATCGGCGTCCCGTTCGCGGTCGGCCCCCTGAACGGCCTGGATGCCCTGCTGGCTACGGTGCAGGTGCCCCCCGGCGTTCCCGTGGCGACCGTGGGGATCGACAACGCCAAGAACGCGGCTCACCTCGCCCTCCGGATCCTCGGCAAGAAATAGATGCGCGTCGGGATCGGGTACGATTCCCACCGCTTCGCCCCGGACCGGCCCCTGATCCTCGGCGGCGTCCGCATCCCGCATTCCCAGGGACTCACCGGGCACTCGGACGCCGATGCCATCTGCCACGCGCTGACTGACGCGATCCTCGGCGCCGCCGGGCTCGGGGACATTGGCCACATGTTTCCCGACACCGATCCCCAGTGGAAAGGTGCCGATTCGGTCAAACTCCTCGCCCAGGCGAACCTGGCGGTGGCGGAGGCGGGCCACCACTTCGTGCAGGCCGATATCACGGTGATCGCCGAGGCGCCCAGGATGGCACCGCACATCGGCGGCATGCAGCAGCGCCTGGCGGACGCCCTGGTAGTCGGTCTCTCCGCCATTTCGATCAAGGCCAAGACCAATGAGGGGATGGGCTGGATCGGGCGGGGAGAGGGGATCGCGGTGATCGCGGTCGCAACGTTGGACTAAGGAACCCGGAGTCCGTCTCCACCGTTCCAGAGGCAATCCAGCCGCACCCATTCCGGCGTACCCTTGGCAGGAGATGACGTGATGGCCAGTCCCGCAACTCGCGACGACTCGGGGATCCGGTTCCCGCCTCCGTTCATCTATGCGCTGTTTTTTCTCGCTGGCTACGGCCTGCACCGGCTCGAGCCGGTGGCCTTGTTCGGCGGCCGGTCGTGGCCGGACACGGTGGGCCTCGTAATGATCGTTCTGGGCGTCGCGCTCGCGATCACCGCGGCCGCCACGTTCCGGCGGGCCGGAACGAATGTGAATCCGACTAAGCCGGCCACTACCGTGGTGACGCACGGCCCGTTCCGGTTCACCCGGAACCCGATGTATCTGAGCATGGCGGTGATGTATCTGGGCGGGGTACTGATGCTCGACTCGGTGTGGCCCCTGGTCCTGTTCCCGGTGACAATCTGGGTGATCAGAACCCGGATCATCGCCTTGGAAGAAGCGTACTTGGAAGCGAAGTTCGGCGCAGCGTACAACGACTACAAGAAGAAGGTGCGGCGGTGGCTCTAGCGACTCTGGCAGGTGGATGCTTCTGGTGTCTCGAGGCGGTCTTTCAGCAGCTGAAAGGCGTGTCGAAGGTGACCTCCGGCTACGCCGGCGGGAAGCGCCCCAATCCCACCTACGAGCAGGTGTGCACGGGAGCGACCGGCCACGCCGAGGTGGTGCAGGTCGAGTTCGATCCGGCGGTGATCAGCTACCGGGATCTGCTCGACGTGTTCTTCACGATCCATGACCCTACGACGCTCAACCAGCAGGGCGCCGACACGGGCACCCAGTACCGCTCGGCCATCTTCTTCCACTCACCCGAGCAGCAGTGGGACGCGAACGACGCGGTGGCCGAAGCCCAAAAGACATGGGACGACCCCATTGTGACCGAGATCGTCCCATTGACCCAGTTCTATTCGGCCGAGGAGTACCACAACGACTACTACCTCCGCAATCCGAACCAGGGCTACTGCCGCGTCGTCATCGCTCCCAAGGTGGCGAAGGCCCGACAACACTTCTTCGAGAAGCTGAAGGCCTAGCCGCGGCACGACAGGTATCTTGAGAGCGGATGCCTGACGCGCCCCCGATCCCTCCCGCTTTTCTGGTCGAGCCCTTCCGCGATTACCTCGCGCTGGAGGCCGGCAACAGCCCCCACACGGTCGACAACTATCTCCGGGATGTCCGGCGTTTTGCGCTCTACGCCGTGGCGGCCGGCGTCAGGGCACCGGCCGACGTTACCGGAGCCAGGGTCCGTGACTTCGTCTACTCCCTCAAGGACGTGGGGCTCACGCCGGCGACCATCCGCCGCCAGATCTCCGCGCTCCGGACTTACTACCGGTTCCTGATCGGCGAAGGGAAGGTCGTCCAGGACCCCACCGCCCGCATCGAAACGCCCAAGCGGTGGCGGACCCTGCCCGGCGTGCTCTCGGTCGCCGAGGTCGACCGGCTGCTCTCGGCCCCCGACACCGACTCTGGCCTGGCCATCCGGGATCGCGCGCTCCTCGAGTTCGGCTACGCCACCGGCGCCCGCGTGTCCGAGGTGGTAGGGCTGAAGCTGCAGGACATCATGTTTGAAGAGGGGATCGCGCGGTTGTTCGGAAAAGGATCCAAAGAACGCCTGGTACCGGTCGGTCGGCCGGCCATGGGGCAGGTCGCCCTGTACGCTCGCGAGATCCGCCCCACGCTGGACCGCGGCAAGGGCAGCGGCCGGCTCTTCTTGAACGCCCACGGCACGCCACTCTCGCGGGTCGGCGCGTGGGGGATCATCAAGAAGGCGGCCAAGCGCGCTGGCATCTCCAAGCGCGTCACGCCACACACCCTGCGCCACACCTTCGCGACGCATCTTCTGGAGGGTGGCGCCGACCTCCGGGCGGTGCAGGAGATGCTGGGCCACGCCGACCTCGCCACCACCCAGATCTACACGCACGTCGATCGCGACTACCTCCGGACCGTGCACAAGCAGTATCACCCGAGGGCCTAATGACACCTACCCAATTCCTGAAGAGCCTCCCGCCGGACCGGCGCCGGGAAATGGCGCTGGTCCGGGGCGTAGTCCGGAAGCACCTCCCCAAGGGTTACACCGAGGTGGTCGAAGGCAAGATCATCGCCTACCAGGTCCCGCTCGCACGTGCCAACCATCACGGCCGCCCTCTGTGGTACGCTGCACTCGCTGCTCCAAAGAGCTATCTCACCCTCCACCTCATGCCGGTGTACGCGAGCCCGGCCCTTCTCCGACAGTTAAAGGCGGGGTTTAAGGCCGCCGGTAAACGACTCGATATCGGGAAGGCATGCATTCGCTATGAGCGGGCCGAGGATCTCGATCTCGACACCATCGGGGAGGTCGTGGCCAGCATCCCCCTGGAGAAGTGGATCGCCATCGCCGCCGCCGCGTGGGAACGATGAGCGACATCCAGCAGACCATCGCAGCCGTTTGGCGGATCGAGGCCGCCAAGGTGATCGCCGTGCTTACCCGGCTCATGGGAGACGTGGGTCTGGCCGAGGATCTGGCCCAGGAAGCCCTCCTGGCGGCACTCGAGCACTGGCCACGCTCCGGGATTCCCGACAACCCTGGCGCCTGGCTCATCACGACTGGCAAGCACCGCGGACTCGACATCCTCCGCCGTGAACGCCGCATCGAAGACAAGCACCGCGAGGTCGAGTACGAGCTCGCAGGCCGCCCCGACGACGTCCGCTCGGCACTCGACGATGCGATCGACGAGGAGGTAGAGGACGATCTCCTCCGCCTGATGTTCATCTCGTGTCACCCGGTGCTGGCCCCGGAGGCCCGGGTGGCCCTGACGCTCCGGCTCCTGGGCGGGCTCACCACCGAGGAGATTGCCCGCGGATTCCTGCTTCCGACGCCGACCATCGCCCAGCGCATCGTCCGCGCCAAGCGGACGCTCAAAGAAGCGCGCGTGCCCTTCGAGTCGCCGCGGGGCGACGACCGGGATGCTCGCATCGCATCCGTGCTGGAAGTTCTTTACCTCGTTTTCAACGAGGGATACTCCGCCACGGCAGGGGAGGACTGGGTCCGGCCCGCGCTCTGCGAGGATGCCATGCGCCTCGGCCGGGTACTTGCCGAGCTGGCCCCGCAGGACCCAGAGGTTCACGGGCTCGTGGCGCTGATGGAAATTCAGGCGTCACGCCTCAAGTCCCGGGTGGGCGCGGATGGCGCCCCCGTTCTGCTGTTGGATCAGGACCGGAGCCGCTGGGACCGGGCGCTGATTCAACACGGGCTGGCCTCGCTCGAACGGGCGGAGCTGGGGGGTACCCTGGGCCCCTATACACTCCAGGCCGCGATTGCCGCGTGTCATGCCCGCGCGGCAGCGCCTGAGGACACCGACTGGACCCGCATCACTGCCCTTTACGATGCTCTGGCCCAGCTCATGCCGTCACCCATCGTCGAGCTCAATCGCGCGGTGGCCTATGGCATGGCGTTCGGTCCCGCCTCTGGGCTCGAGATCGCGGCGCCACTGCGTGACGATCCCACGCTGGCCCGCTATCACCTGCTGCCCAGCGTCGTGGGAGATTTCTTGCGTCGCCTCGGGCGCTTCGATGAAGCGCGAGCAGAATTCGAGCGGGCGGCGTCGCTTACGAGCAACGCCTCGGAACAGGCGATGTTGCTCGCGCGCGCCGCGACAAAACAGGAGGGGGCGGGTAGAATGACGAAGAATGCCGAACTCGACACCCCCGACCGCGATTCTGATCATCGATGATCAGTCCACCGATGCGCGCCTGGTCCAGGAAGCACTGCACGATGGAGTCGACGGGAGTCGCATCCATACCCTGACCGACGCGCGGGAAGCGATAGCCTATCTGCGAAAGGAACCGCCCTTCGGCGAAGCGCCGACTCCCGACGTGATCGTCCTCGGATTCAACCCCCCGGCGCGTACCGGCCGCGAAGCCTTCGAAGGAATCCGCACCATCGAGCTCCACCCGCCCGTGATCATCCTGAGCCGCACCATGGAGGAGCCGGTGAGCCGGTATCTCCACACCGGAGCGGCTGATTTCCTGGTGAAGAGCGACTTGCGCGCGCTGCCGGCGGCGGTGGAGAAAGTGGTGACCACCCGAGCACCGCTCCGGAAGCTCAGCCCCCGCCAGGTGGAAGTCCTCCGGCTGATCGCCGAAGGGCTCGCCACGCGGGAGATCGCGGCGCGGCTCGAAGTGAGTGGGAAGACCGTCGAAGCGCACCGCGCGGAGCTCATGCGACGCCTCGGGATCCGCACCGTCGCGGGGCTCGTGCGTTACGCATTGAAAGCCTCTCTCGTGGAGCTCGGCGCCGATTAGGCGGCCTTGCCGCGCACCCCCAAAGCCCGTTTCATTGCCGGATGCCCGGCGAATCCGATGAGCCCTCTCTCCTGAACCAGGCGCCCCGCGCCATTTCCCGGGCGCTCGCGCTGGTCGGAGGCGACGAGCAGGCACAGATCCTTACACTCGCCGTGGTGATCGGGGCGGCAGCGGGACTCGCCGTCCTGGGGTTCTACTACGCGATCGATGTCATTCAGCGCCTGGTCCTCCGTGGCGCCCTCCACGTCCCGGTTCCCGCCTTTCTCCTCATACCGCTCTTTGTCGCCCTCGGCCTCGTCGCCTGTCGGGCGTTGGTACGCTGGGGCGCCCGCGGCTCCGTCGGCGAGAACATCCCGGACGTGATGTATCGCGTCACGCTGAAGGGCGGAGTGATCGGATTTCGGGCCGTGCTCGCCAAGACCCTCGCGGCAGGCCTGGTCATCGGCACCGGCGGATCGGTGGGCGCCGAGGGGCCGGTGGTCGTGCTGGGCGCCGCGACGGGCTCGCGCATCGGGCGGTGGCTGAAGGCCAGTCCCAACCGCCTCCGGACGCTGGTCGGGTGCGGGGCAGCAGCCGGGATCTCGGCGGCGTTCAACGCGCCGATCGCCGGCGTGGTATTCGGCATCGAGAAGATCCTCGGAGCCGCCGGGGGCATGGCGCTCGCGCCCTTCGTAGTGGCCAGCATCATCGCCGCGACGGTGGGCCGGGCCGCATTTGGCGACCACCCGGTGCTGGCGCTTCCGACCGCCTTCTCGATCGGGTCGGCGTGGGAGCTCTTGCTCTACGCCGGCCTGGGAGTGCTGTGCGGCTGCGTTTCCGTCCTCTACTCACGGGGCGTGTGGAAGGCGCAGGACCTGTTTGCGCGTCTAACCCACCCCTGGATGCGGGTCGCGACCGGGGCGCTGATCGTCGGCGGACTCGACCTCGCGTTTCGCGCCGACCTCTGGGGACACGGTCACCAGAGTCTCGATCTGAGTGTCATGATGGGCCGGACCGCCTTTTTCCTGCTGGCCCTCACGGCCGCCAAGTTGATCGCCACCGCGGCGACCTTTGGGGCGGGGGGCGTCGGCGGAGTCTTCACGCCGGCCCTCTACATCGGCGCCACCCTCGGCGCGGCGTACGGCATCGCCAGCCAGCACGTGTTTCCCATGACCAGCGAGAGCCCGAGCGCGCTCGCGGTGGTGGGGATGGCGGGGCTCGTGGCCGGAGCGACGCATGCGCCGCTCACCGCGATCATGATGGTGTTCGAGATGACCGGTGACTACGGACTGATCTTGCCACTCATGCTCACCAGCGTGCTGGCCTATGGAGTGGCGCGGCGCCTGCATCCGGAGTCGATCTACACGGAGTGGCTGGTCCGCCGGGGTGTGGTGCTGAGTCAGGGCGCTGATGCCGCGGTACTGGCCCGCGTCGCGGTCATCGAGTGTGTCAATCAGCATCCTATTGTCCTCCAGGAGAACACACCCCTCGCGGAGGTTCGGCGCACCTTGCAAGTGAGCCGCCAGACCGATCTTCCGGTGGTCGATGCGGCGGGGTCGTTGGTCGGCATGATCTCTGCTCCTGGACTCCGGGACGCCCTCGCCGACGACGGCGACCACCCGCCCGGAACCCTGGTGATGGCGGGAGATCTCGCAAATCCGGAAC
>DATBBZ010000393.1:0-7142 GCA_036270745.1 Gemmatimonadales bacterium
TCGACATCGGGCGCGCCAGCGATGGTACCGAAATGCTTCTGCGGCGAAGGGATGGTCGCTGACAGCGGGAGGTTGGCGACTGACGCAGGCAGGAACTTCGGATCTGTCGTGTAAGACCGCACCAAGCGAGCGAAAGCCGTATCCTGCCCGTGTACCGGACGAGCCATCGCCAGTAAGGCAACGAGAACCGGCGTTACTTGGCGACTTAGGGACTTGGCGACTTGGCGCCTAGTTTGCTTCGAACCGATAGACGCTTCCGTCTCCGACGACGAGATAGAGTTCACCGCGGGCATCCTCTCCGAACGACGTTACGCCGGCGTAGGCACCGACCTCGGGCGTGAGGTCGAGCTGATCGGTGACGGCCCCCGTCCACGTGAAACTGCGGACGAAGCCCGAGCACAGGTCGGCGTAGAGATAGCGCCCCGAAAGCTCGGGGGCGAGCCTCCCGCGGTAGACGTAGCCACCCAGGATGGCGCACCCCACGATGTCGCCGGGGCCGTGAGCGTACTCGAAGATCGGGAGGGTCAGGCCGCTCTGGTTACAGGAGGAGCCGGGGGGATAGCAGTGCATCCCCTCCATGGTGTTCCAGCCGTAGTTGTGCCCGCCCGGATCCCCGGAGGCCTCCCGATCGACTTCCTCATAGGTGTCCTGCCCCACATCGCCGATGTACAGGTCGTGGGTCTGCCGGTCGAACGAAAAACGCCACGGATTCCGCATGCCGTAGGCCCAGACCTCGGGCGCGGCGGGCGGTTTGGACGCGAACGGATTGGACGCCGGGATCGTGTAGGGCAGCGAGCTCACGTCGATCCTGAGGATTTTCCCCAGCCGCTTGGTCGAGTCCTGCCCGTTGTGCAGCGGGTCCCCTCCCGAGCCACCATCCCCGGTGCCGATATAGAGGAAGCCGTCGGGTCCGAACAGGAGCAGGCCGCCATTGTGATTCGGGTAGGTGTGGTGGTCGATCTCGAGAACGGTGTCGGCCGTCGCCGGATCGGCCACGTTCGAGTCCGCCGAGACGGTAAACCGCATGACCTCGATGTTGCCGGCCGTATCGGTGTAATCGATGAAAAAGTGTCCATTCGTCGCATAGTCCGGATCAAACGCGACACTCAAGAGCCCGCGTTCCGACCCGTCGTAGGCGATCCGGGAGGTGACATCAAGGAAGGGCGTGGCGATGAGGGTGTCGTGCCGAATGATCCGGATCTTGCCGGTCTGCTCGACCACGAACTCCCGCGCCGTGTCCCCGGGCACCGCTGTCAGATACAGCGGCTTGGAGAGGGCATTGGTGATCAGGTGGAGCTGGGTGTTCCCCGGCGGGTGGCCGATCTGGGGGCCGATGTCGGTGCACGCCGAGAGCCCCATAACACACAGGAGCCCTGCTACACGGTACACGTCGCGACGGCCTCGGCGAGCGACGTGAGCGGGTCGCGTGAGGGCTCGAATTCGTGGGCGACGAACCCGGTGAATCCAGTGTCCGCGATGGCTCGCGCAATGCCCCGGTAGTCGAGCTCCTGGGTATCGTCGAGCTCGTGACGCCCGGGCACGCCTCCCGTGTGGAAGTGCGCGATGCGCTGCGCGTTGGTGCGGATGGTCCGGATCACATCCCCTTCCATGATCTGCATGTGGTAGATGTCATACAGGAGCTTGACCCGGGATGACCCGACCCCATCGATCACCGCGGCGCCGAACGATGTATGGTCGCCCTGGTAGTCGTGGTGATCCACCTTACTGTTCAGCAGTTCAACGCACACCGTGACCTGGTACTGTTCCGCCAGGGCGACAATCCTCTTCAAGCCGGTGATGCAGTTGGCGATCCCCTCTTCTTCGCTCCGGCCCCTACGGTTTCCGAACATCGTGATCACGTTCGGCACGGCGTGTTTGGCGGCGAGCGGGATCGCATCCTCGAGCTCGCCGAGGAGCAGGGCGTGATTCGCGGGATCGTTGAATCCGGTGGCGATGAAGCCGTCGCGCTCTTTCGGGTACGGATAACCCATCGAGCAGACGAGCCCTGCATCGCGGACGACGTCCCACTCATCTCGCGCGAGGAGATCGATCCCGGCGAGCCCGATTCGCTTCGCGGCCTTGCAAAGATCGGGGAGCGGGATGCTCGAGTAGCACCAGCGAGCCAACGACTGTCTCAACCTGCCGGGAGTGGACCACTCCCTACTCCCCACTCCCCCAGGGACTTTCAGCGCCGCGGCGCCCAAAGCACCCAGCGACGCACCAATGGCATCTCTACGCGATAGGTTCATCCTGAGTCCTTGACGTGGGGTATCACTACCGGGAGTATCCCTGACTCTTCGGCCCGGAGCCATCGTGAAGCGCGCCCTGCTCGCACTTTCCCTGCTCCTCGTTCCGGGTCTCCGCGCGCAATCGGCGGTCGGCCTGCGCTTCGGCACCGACTTCGACGCCAACGGCAAGGATCTGACCCAAAACACCCTCGGCGCCGTCTTCACCCGCTCGTTCGACACGCACTGGCAGCTGGCGGCCTCGGTGACCGTCTATCCGTCGGTGGGCGATGGCGCCCTCTGGGCTTCCGCCGACCTGCGCTACCGGCCCCCGCTGGTCTCCCGCCTGCTGTACGTCGCCGCCGGCCTCACCGAGGCGGACCACGGTGCCGCCAAGAACAAAACCGGCGCCGATCTGGCGTTCGGTCTCGATCCGCGCGTACTCGGCCCGGTCCGTCCCTTCGCCGAAGGGAAGTGGGTGATCTACCGCTGGTACACGTCCTTCACCGTCCAGGGTGGGGTCGCGGTCGAGCTCTAACGCATCCCCGTATTCCAACCCGTAAACGCCCACACATCCGACAGCTCGGCGATCCGCTTGTCGGTGGGCATGTACCCGTGACTGGTCTTCGTATCCACCCGGATGAGCGTGGGCTTGTCGCATCCCTGGGCCGCCTGCAGCGCCGCCGCGAACTTGTACGAATGGCTCGGTACCACGCGGTCGTCATGATCGGCTGTGGTGATGATCGTCGCGGGATAACAGGTCCCCGGCCTCACGTTCTGCACCGGTGAGTACTTGATCAGGTAGTCGAACTGGGTCGAGTCGTCGGACGAACCATACTCGGTCGACCACCCCTTCCCCGCGGTGAACTTCTGGTAGCGCAGCATGTCCATGACGCCCGCCCCCGGGTACGCGGCCGCGAAGAGATTGGGACGCTGGTCCTCCACGGCGCCCACGAGCAGCCCCCCATTCGAGTACCCATGAATCGCCAGGTGGGCCGCTGACGTGTACCCGGACTTGATGAGGTACTCGGCGGCGGCGATGAAGTCGTCGAAGACGTTCTGCTTCTTCTCGAACATCCCCGCGTGGTGCCAGGCTTCGCCGTATTCCCCGCCTCCGCGGAGGTTCGGCACGGCGTACACGCCGCCATGCTCGAGCCACACCGCCACCACCGGGCTGAAGCCGGGCGTGATGTTGATGTCGAATCCGCCGTAGGCGTACAGCACGGTCGGGTGCGAGCCATCCAGCGCGATGCCCCTCTTGGCCGTGATGAACATCGGGACCTTGGTGCCGTCCTTCGACGTGTAGAACACCTGCTTCGTCTCGTACGCGCTCGCGGCGAACGGCACCCGCGGCGGCTGGAAGGAGCTCGTCTTGCGGCTGATCAGGTCATACCGGTAGACCGTCGCGGGCCGTAGAAAGGACGTGAATGAGTAGTAGAGCTCGGGCGTGTCGTTCCGGGCGGAGAGACCGCCGACCGACCCGATTCCCGGCACGGGCACTTCGCCCATGGCGCGGCCTTCGGTTGAGAAAATGCGCAGCCGGCTCTTCACGTCCGCCAGGTCCTGGACGATGAGCCGCCCGCCCGCCATCACCGCGCCCTCGAGCGCATCGGCCCCTTCGGGGACTACGACGCGCCACTTTTCGGGAGCAGCGTCAGCCGGATCAACGGCGATGATCCTGGCCTTCGGTGCGCCGTTAGTGGTCCGAATGAAAAAGGTGTTGCCCTGATTCCCGACGTACCGGTAGGAGGCGTCGTACGCGGGGAACAGGGGCTTCACCTCCGGCGTGACCTTTGGATGGCGCGGGTCGCCCAGATCCGCGTAGGAGAGGTGGTTCCGGTCGGTGGCGTTGCCATACGAGAGGATCAAGTACTTCCCATCCTCCGTGACGAAGCCGCTCACGTACCAGTCGGGGTGATCGGGCTGGGCGAAGACCAGTTTGTCGGCTGAGTCCGGAGTGCCGAGAAGGTGGTAGTAGACCTGCTGGTTGAGGGGGGCGGCGGTGAGCATCTGGCCGGCCGGCGGAGCGGGAAAGCGCGAGTAGAAGAACCCCCTCCCGTCGACGGTCCAACTCGCGCCCGAGAACTTGGCCCAGCGCACTGTGTCTGGCAGGTCGTTCCCCGTCGCCAACACGCGTACGTGAAGGTCGCGCCAGTCGGAGCCGCCCGGCGAGAGACCGTACGCCAGGTACCGCCCGTCCGGGGACACGCTCCACGTGGAGAGGGCAACGGAGCCGTCGGCGGAGAGCGTGTTGGGATCGAGCACCATTCGGGCGCGGGACGACTGCGGCGTCATCCGATAAATCGGTGACTGGCTCTGGAGCCCAGAATTCTTGGTGAAGTAGAGGCCCCCACCACGCATCGGGCGGTCGGGGACCGTGACGCGCGCGTAGTTCCACAGGGCCGTCAGGCGGTCCTTGAATGTCCCGCGGAGCGCCACCCCGTCCAGATAATGGGACGTAACGACATTCTGGGAGTCGACCCATTGGGCGACCTCGGGCGAGTTCTGGTCTTCCATCCACCCATAGGGCGTCGGAACTCGCGTGCCGAAGTAATTGTCGGTGGTGGTTTCGCGGCGGGTGGTGGGGTATCGGGTCTGGGCGGCGAGCGTCGACGTCAACGCCACGCTGATGAGGACCAAGCTGCGGTGCATCGGGGCTCCTGGACCTGAAGGATCACCAACGATGGCCCAGGAACCCCGGGGTGCGCTAGCTCAGACGTACCGGGCGATCGCCATGCAGGTCACGGCGACCAGCAGCAGGGCGAAGACGATCTTCCCCACGCCCACGACGCGGGCCTGGAGGCGGGCGACCTCGGCCACCCTGGGATCATCTCCCTTGGGCGGATTGTTCTTTAGGTCAGCCTGGATTCGCCCGGCCTTCTCCATCGCGGGGCGCTGAATCGAGCCGCCCAGGACGAGCGCTAGAATGGCGCAGAGGCCCCCCAGCGAAATGGTGTGGCCGAAGGGAGAATCGAAGAACGCGGCGCTGTTACCGCGAGACAGGACCCACATCAGGGCGAGACCGGCGAGGACCGTGAGACCGCCAAACGCCATCATCATCTGCGGGAACTTCTTGTGCGCGAGGGTCCGCATGAGCGGATCGAGGGGGAGGCCGAGCTCCTTCATGCCGGGCGCGACCACGATGGTCATCGCGAACACCGAGCCGACCCAGAGGACGCCGAGCACAATATGAATGAAGCGGAGGATCACCATCAGCATCGCGAAAATCCACAGGTAGGAGACGGCACTAGTTTAACCCCGAACCGCCAGCCCGAGGAGAGCCCCGTGCCCTTGTCGCAGATGATGTTACACGAGTTCGACCAGGAGATGGTGGCCACGCGCAAGATGCTCGAGCGCGTGCCCGACGGAAACCCTGAGTGGCGTCCCCACGACAAGTCGATGACGCTCGGCCGTCTCGCCACTCACGTCGCCGAGCTGCCCCATTGGACCGGCCGGGCCCTGATGGAGCCCGGGTTCGACGTCATGCCTGGAGGAGTCCGGCGTCCACCCCTCGTGGTCGAGTCCACGAGGGAGCGGCTCGCGCTCTTCGATCAGCGGGCGGCGGACGCGCGGGCGACGTTGGCGGGAACGTCCGACGACACGTTCAATGAGTCGTGGTCGTTCATCCGGGGCGGCACACCGGCCTGGACGGCGACCCGCTACTACGGGTACCGGCGGATGATGCAAAACCACCTGATCCACCATCGGGCACAGCTCGGCGTGTACCTGAGGCAGCTCGGCGTGCCGATTCCGGGGATGTACGGGCCGTCGGCTGACGAGATGTAGAGCGACCGCCGACTGAGAAGACGCAGTCCGGCAGACGGAAGTCTGATCACGTCAGGTACGTGCAATGGTCCGCCCCATGACCTAGCGCATGACCATCCCGCCCCCACATTGGAGTGGACCGCCGTCTGCCGGACCGCGCCTTCCTATCGGAGATTGCCATGCGAGGTGTTCTCCTCCCTGCCCTGCTGCTCCTGGCGTCAGCGGCCTCGGCCCAGGGCAAGTTCCCCCCCGACAGCTTCACCAACCTCAAAGTCCTGCCGAAGAACATTTCGCAGCGTGAACTCATCACCACCATGCGCGGCTTCGCCCTGGGACTCGGCGTCCGCTGTACCTACTGCCATGTCGGGAAGGAGGGACAGCCGCTCGACTCCGTGAACTTCAAGTCCGACGACAAGCGGACCAAGCGGGTGGCGCGGGTGATGATCGACATGCTGAACCACATCAATGAAGAGCATCTGGCGGATGTGCCCGACCGGCCGATGCCGCACGTCGTGGTGCGCTGCGAGACGTGCCACCGCGGCGTCTCGCGTCCGCGGCTGTTGGACGACGAGATGCAGCTCTACCTCGCGGATTCGGGGCTCGTTGCGGCGTTGGCGCACTACCGCGATCTGAGGACGAGGTATGCGGGCGGGGAGGCGTATGATTTCCGGGAGCTGCCCCTCATCAGTCTGGCGCAGGGCGAGGCACGGGCTAACCGGGTGGACAATGCCATCGGCATTCTCAACATGAGTGCCGAGTTTTTCCCGACGTCGGGGCAGACGCCGATGACGCTGGGAAATATCCTGCTGTTCAGAGGCGATACTGCGAAGGCGATCGCGGCGTTCAGAGACGCGATCGCGAAGGATTCGACCTTAGGTCAGGCGCGGATGCAGCTCCAACGGTTGACGGCCAAGCACTAGGGTGTGTGGAGTTTCACGGGGACGATGGTGGTGCCCCAGTGGAGGCGCAGGACGGCCGAGTCGGGGCCGACGATGGGGAAGTAGAAGGAGAGGACTTCCATGTGGTCGCCCCGCTCGGGGGTGGCGGGGACGCGGAGCACGATGGTCGAGTCCCCGATGTAGGGCGTATGGAACACGTGCAGCGCCCGCGAGAACATGATGGTCCAGGTCGCGGTGTCGGGGATGGTCCAGA
>DATBBZ010000394.1:0-8115 GCA_036270745.1 Gemmatimonadales bacterium
CCGCCCCGTCCAGAGATTGCACCCCGCGAAGCGCAGGAACACCGCGGGCCGGCCCGCGTTCGCACCCTCCCCCTGGAGCGTGTAGTAGATCTCCTTGACGGCGTAGCTCATCGGTAGGCGGCGGGATCCTTCCGGCCCAGCTCGGCGAACGCGCGGAGTCGCAACGCACACGCGTCGCACCTGCCGCACGCCAACGGCCCGAGCGCGGGGTCATAGCAGCTCACCGTCATCCCAAAGTCCACGCCCAGCCCGACCCCCGTCGCCACGATTTCCTTCTTGGTCATCCTGATCAACGGAGTATGCACCGTGAACCCGGAGCCAACGACCCCCGCCTTGGTGCCCAGGTTCGCCATGCGCTCAAAAGCCGCGATGTACTCGGGCCGGCAATCGGGGTAGCCGGAATAGTCGAGGGCATTCACACCCAGGAAGATGTCCCGGGCCCCCGTCACCTCGGCCCAGCCGAGCGCGAAGGAAAGGAAAATGGTGTTGCGGGCCGGGACATAGGTGACCGGAATGTCCGACCCCATCTCCTTCAGGGGCCGGTCCTTGGGGACCGGGATGTCGGCCGTGAGGGCCGAGCCCCCCATGGCGCGCAGATCGATGGCGACGGTCTCCTGGCGGACCCCGAAATGGGTCGCCAGCCGGCGCGCCGCCTCGAGCTCCAGGAAGTGGCGCTGGCCATAGGAAAACGACAGGGCCAGGCACTCGAATCCGTCGCGCTGGGCGATGGCGAGGGTGGTAGCGGAGTCCATTCCGCCCGACAGGAGCACGACGGCTTTCGGCATGGTTGAGGAATATCGCATTGGCGGTTCGATTTCGGGCCGGAGGAATTACATGACCCAGAAGCTTCCGCCTCGAGGCCCCCTGCCGAGGCCCGAAAACCCCGATCAGGCCCGCGACGTCCTGCGCGCCGAGGCGTTCCCCGCTCCGAACGTCCAGGAAGTCACCCTGGAAGCGATGGAGTTCACCTCCATTTGCCCCAAGACCGGACAACCGGACTTTGGATCGGTCGTGATCACCTACGTTCCGGCCGAGCAATGTCTCGAGTCGAAGGCGGTGAAGTATTACCTCTGGAGCTTCCGGGACGTCGGGAGTTTCTGCGAAAGCCTCGCGGCCCGGATCGCGGACGACGTGGTCTACGCCATCGAGCCGAAATGGGTGGCGGTGGACGTCCACCAGAACGTCCGAGGCGGCATCGCCCTCATCGCGCGCGCGGAGCGGGGACGGAGATCATGAAGACTATGCGCACCCTGCTGCTCCTCAACGCTCTCCTGGTTCCCCTTGCCGCGCAGTCTCCCGCGACCGATTGGCCCGCGTACGGCCATGACGCCGGAGGCTCACGCTTCTCGAGTTTGGCACAGATCGATTCCACCAACGTCCAAAAGCTCAAGGTCGCCTGGGTCTACCGCACCGGTGACCTGATGCACATGAGCAGCCGCTTCGAGGCCACACCCCTCGTGGCCGGCGGCGTTCTGTACATCTCGACACCCCTGGGCCGCGTTTCCGCGCTCGACCCCGCGACCGGCGCGGAGCGCTGGACCTATGACGCGCGGGTAGACCTGACCCGGGACTACGGCGACTTTGCGAATCGCGGCGTCTCCTATTGGAAAGGCGCGACGGGCGCTCGGGTGTTCCTCGCGACGGTGGACGCCCGCCTCATCGCCCTCGACGCGGCGACCGGAAAACCTATTCGGTCCTTCGGTGACTCCGGGACCGTCGATCTCGCAAAGGGCATCGGCAATCCCCCGGCCTACGCCGGCGAATACGAAGTGACCAGCCCGCCGGCCATAATCGGGGATCTCCTGGTGGTTGGGTCGTCGATCAGTGACAACGTCCGCGCCAACGCGCCGAGTGGTGTGGTGCGTGCGTATGACGCGCGGACTGGCGCACTCCGATGGAGCTTCGATCCCTTCCCCGCGGGCCCCAAGACGGGCGCGGCCAACGCCTGGAGCATCATTTCGGCCGACCCCGCGCGGGATCTCGTGTTCGTTCCGGTGGGCAGCGCCTCCCCCGATTTCTATGGTGTCGAGCGACCCGGCCCGGATCACTACGCCAATTCGGTCGTGGCGCTCCGCGCGTCGACGGGCAAGGTGGTCTGGTCCTTCCAGGTGGTGCACCACGATCTCTGGGACTACGACGTCCCGGCGCAGCCGGTGGTGTTCACGCTCCACAAGAATGGTCACGAGTTCCCCGCGCTCGCGGTGGCGACCAAGATGGGCCACCTCTTCATTCTCGATCGGCGGAACGGGAAGCCCCTGGTCCCGGTCGTCGAGCGGCCCGTGCCGCGTTCGGATATCCCCGGCGAGCAGACCTCTCCCACGCAGCCGTTCCCGCCACCGGCCTATCGCTTCGTGGCGGAGACGCTCTCGTCCGCGCAGGCGTTCGGCGTCAGCCCGGAGGCGAAGGCGTTCTGCCAGGCCTGGATGGATTCGCTCAAGTATCAGGGGATCTTCACGCCGTCTTCGTTGCAGGGCTCGATCCACTTCCCGGGTCACATCGGCGGGTTCAACTGGTCAGGCGTCTCGGTGGATGACGCGGACGGGATTCTGGTCGCGCCGTTGAATCAGATCGCCATGGTCGTGACCCTGATTCCCCGGGATTCGCTGTCCGCCGTTCGGGCGCGGCACCCGGACACCGAGTTCGGGTCTCAACGCCTGACGCCATATGCCTCCATGCGTCAGAACCTCCTCGGCATGAATGGCGCGCCCTGCAGTCCACCTCCCTGGGGTGAGCTGGTTGGGTTTGACCTGGCTCATGACCGCATCAAGTGGCGGGTGCCGAACGGCTCCATCCCGGGCCTCGAGGCGCAGCACACCGGCTCTCCATCATTGGGCGGGGTCTTGTTGACCAAGGGTGGGCTCGCCTTCAGCGGCGGGACCTTGGATAACCGGTTCCGAGCCTACGACATCTCGACGGGGAAGGTCCTGTGGGACTCGCCGCTCCCCGCCGGCGGTCACGCACTCCCTGCGACCTACTCGGCTGGCGGCCGCCAATACGTCGTCATCGCGGCGGGAGGCCATGACCGGCTGCACATAGGGCCTCCGGTGCTCGGAGACTACCTCTACGCGTTCGCGCTGGACTCGGTGGAGGTGGAAGACACGTCCCACGATGTGGTTGGGCCTTGGACGGGAGACTTGCGGATCGAAGACCACGAGCGTTTCGCGACGACGTTCTCACTGGCTTCAGCGGGCGACTCCCTCATCGGGCAGATGGCGGCGGGCGATGGCACCCTCACCGGTCCGATTTCGGTCTATCACCCGGGCCTGATGGTGTCCTGGCGCTTTACGTTCACCTATCCGGCGAAATCGTGCGGCGGCGAGATCACGGGTAAGGGCTCAGAGGCGAACCAGGGGACGTTGCTGGTCGGCACACTTACCGTCCACTCCACGTGCAGTGACCACGACGAGCCGGGGACGTTCTCGTTCAGACGCGCTTCTGCACGTCCTTGAGATAGCGCTCGATGGTCGCGGCCTGACCGAAGACGAAGCGCGACATGAAACGGAAAATGACGTTGTAGACCTCGCCATTCTCCGTGATCCGGAGGGTGGTCGAGTCGGGTCCGGCCGGGGCGAGGACGTAGGTCCAGCTCCCGCCGAAGGGCAGGCTCTTGTCGGCGATGGTGGTGACCAGCTCCACGCCGGGGATCGACTGGGTCACCGCGAAGGTGATGGCTCCGTCCGTCGAGATTTCGGTCCACTTCGGCGGGCCGCCGCCGGTCGGCAGCAATTCGACGCTCTTCACGCCGGTGCGCCACTTGGGGAAGTCCATCGGCGAGCTGATCAGGACGAAGAGCTTGTCGGCGGACGCCTTGAAGGTCGCCTCACGGGTCACCTGATGCTTCACCGGCAGTAACGCGCCGATGATCGCCACCAGACCCACGAGTCCCACCAAGACGCCGACCACGACCAGGGCGATGCGCATTCGGCCTCCGTGATGATCCCAGCCTAACGCAGTCCCGAAACCCCCGCCAGCGAGAGCGTCAAGATCGCCCCTTCGTGCTTCAGGAGCCACTCTTTCCGCGCCATGCCGCCCCCGAAGCCCGTCAGGTCTCCCTTGGCGCCGATCACCCGGTGACACGGGACCACAATGGCCACCGGATTCCGGCCATTCGCGGCACCCACGGCGCGCGAGCCCGTGGGGTTCCCCACCTGCTTCGCGATTTCGCCGTACGACGTGGTCGCCCCGTAGGGGATCCGGGTCAGCTCTTTCCAGACCTGGAGCTGGAAGGGCGTGCCCCGGAGGTCGAGCGGGAGATCGAACGTGGTGCGCTGGTGGTCGAAATACTCGGCCAACTGGCGGCGAGCCTCAGCCAGAATCTCCGACCCGTTGTCGGGCTCCCAGCCGGCGCGGTCGGGACCGTGGGCGAACTGGTCGAACAAGAGGCAGGTGAGCCCTTGGTCCGAGGCCGCGACGTAGAGATCCCCGATGGGACTCTCGATGAAGGTGAAACGAACGGCGCCCATGGGTTAATGCTACCCACGGGCGCCGTCACCGGATATCCGTATCCGGCCGTGTTATCCCCGGGGCCGCGCCCCGGGGTTCAGGTGGCCGGAGCTTCGCCGTCCTTCTTGCTCTTCCTGAGGAGCTTCATCAGGAACAATACGAGTACCATTACCAGGACGACCTTGAAGAGGATCGCGAGGAGTGGCAGGAACAGGAGCGCGGCAAGCTTGAAGAGCACGACGCCGGCGACGCCGACCGCGGCGAGCTGCAGGATTGGTTTCATGGCATACAATACGGCATGGAGGGCAAGGAGTGTCAGAGCCCGTAAGTCATTGCTATTGTTAGCACTATCGCAAAGAGACTGGTCTTCACGTACACTCGCCCGGCCTGCCTTGTGACCAGGGCGACCTCTCCCCGATCACCGATCGCCTCGACTCCCCGGTCCAAGTCGCGCAGACCGCGCGCCGCGAGGCGAATTCACGTCTTCTCGAGATACTGAAAGAGCCCCGCGCCCGCAGCCCATAACGGCAGGAAAAGAAGCAACCGGTACCCGTGCGGCGCTTGCCTGGCCATCATGATCGCGAGGGCCGCAATCGTGACACCCAAGTAGACGAGCCCGGCCCAGAGCCTCTTCCGGCGCTGGATCGGACCGATGTTCGGAATGCAGGCTTCGGTCACCATAGCTCGGGCGCTCGCGTTAACGCCGGGGCCATGCCCCGGCGTTCGGGATGCTTACCACCGTTCGGTCGGGACGTCTGAGGGCACGGGCTGAGCCCGGAGATAGGTGACGACCTTCCAGATGGCGGCCGGGGAAAGACTCCCACCGTAGGACGGCATGCCGCGGGGACGGCCATAGAAGATCGACGTGAAGACCGCCCCATCTTCCCCGCCATACCTCCACCGTCCATCCACCAAACTCGGCCCCACCCAACCCGTCGCCCCGCCCCCATGACAGCCATCGCAATTCATGGCGGTGAACGTCTGGCCACCCTCGCGCACGGAGGCACTGTCCGGCTCATAAGGATTGGTGAGTGTCCCCGCAGCCGGCGGGATGCCGGCCACGTTCACGTGCTGCGGATAGGAGATGACCGGGGGGACGTAACGGCCACTGTTGCTGGGAGGTACCGGCTTGCATCCCAGCGCAAGGGCGACGGCCCCGACGGCCCTGATCAGGGCAGCCCGAACACCCATACGATTCCGCCTTGACTGGTGTGACGCGCCAGGTCCTTGGCGAAGTCCGCGGGGGGACGGACGTCGGCGGGATCGTCGGAGCGGACGTCGCCGGACAGAAGGAACCAGTCGCCCCCGATCCCCGCATACACCGCCACGTACTGCTTGCCGTCCGGACCCTTGTAGACGATGGGACACCCCACCACCCCCGAGCCCACCTTGAACTTCCAGAGCACCTGGCCGGTCCAGGCGTTCGCCGCCTTGAACCAGCCATCGAGGGTCCCGTAGAAGACCACGTCACCGGCGGTGGTCACGGAGCCGCTCCACACCGGGTACTTCTCCGTAATCCCCCAGACCTTCTTGCCGTTCACCGCATCCCAGGCGATGAACTCCCCCATGTACCCGCCGGGGCCCGCATGATAGGGCGTGTTCGCCCCGATGTACGGCGTGCCCGCGATGTGGGAGACCTGAGAGGCCTGGTAATCCATGCACAGGTTATTGGTCGCGACGTAGAAGTACTCCGTGTGCGGCGAATAACTCCCCGCGGACACGGGGCTCTTCCCGCCCTCGAGGGAGGGACAGATGTCCTTCACGTTGCCCCGCGACGCGCCGGTGAGCTTGGCGGAATCGAGCATGGGCCGGCCGGTCTTGAGATCGACGCCCTTGGCCCAGGTAACGGTGGTGAATGCCCTCGCCACCAGGACTTCGCCCGAGGTCCGGTCGATGGTGTAGGCGAAGCCGTTCTTGTCGAAGTGCACCAGCACATGACGGACTTTCCCACCGATGGTCAAGTCGGCGAGGATCATCTCCGCGTTCGCGTCGTAGTCCCAGTTTTCGTGAGGCGTGAACTGGTAGGCCCAGACGAGCGCGCCGTCCCGCGGGTGCCGGGCGAGGACACTCGAGGCCCACTTGTTGTCTCCGACGCGCTGCTCAGGATTATACGGGGCCGCGTTTCCGGTCCCGTAGTAAAGCAGATCGAGATCCGGGTCATAGGACAGCCAGCCCCACACCGGAATCCCGGCGCGTTGCCAGGAATCACCGGGCCAGGTGGTAAGCCCCAAGTCTCTCCCGCGATCGTAGAACGGATGGAACTTGCTCGTGTCGACGAGCATGTCCTTGTCGGGACCTTCGTTGTACGCTGTCCAGATGACCTTCCCGTTGGCGAGATCGAGCGCCTTCAACCATCCGTGGATCCCGAATTCCCCGCCTGACGGGCCTACGAAGACCATGTCGCGCACCACGAGGGGCGCCATGGGGGTGGTCTCTCCCTGTCCCAGGTCGGCGATCTGGGCCTTCCAGAGCTCCGCCCCGGTATTCGCGTCGACGGCGACGGTGTGCCCATCCAGCAGGTTGTAGACGATCTTGCCGTCGGCGTATACCGGACCCCGGTTGATGGCGTCACAGCACGCAGTGCCGAGTGCCGAGGGGTTCACGTCGGGACGGTACTTCCACTTGAGGGGATAGCCGTCTTTGGTCAGGTCGAACGCGTAGAGCACGTCGGGGAACGGCGTCACGACGTACATCGTGTTGTTCACGACGAGGGGCTGGCCTTCGTGGCCGCCGAGGACGCCGGTCGAGAAGCTCCAGAGGGGGCGGAGCTGGGACGCGTTGGACGTGGTGATCGACGTGAGAGAGCTGTAACGGGTGGCGGCGAAGTTCTTCCCCGGCATCGTCCACTGGCCATCGTCAGGAGTCTGTCCGATGGCGGGGGCGGCGGCCAGCAACATCAAGAGCGTGAAACGCATACCCATAATCTTACATCAATCTGAGTCGCCTGATCGTTACGTAAAAATCGTGAGACCCCGTGGCGGGGCGGACAACATCGGTGATCTCCCGATGTTCCGAGTTCCCCCAGGAGGGTCACATGAAAGCCGTTGTTCTTGCCCTGCTCCTTCCTATCGCTGCCGGTGCGCAGAGCAGCACCGGGTCGATCACCGGCCACGTCACGGATGAGGCATCGAAGCCAGTCAACGGTGCGACGGTGCGTCTGGTCGGCGCCCCCTATGGCTCGCGGTCCCACGACGACGGGGCGTTCCGCATCGATTTCGTTCCCACGGGCACGTATCAGGTGCGCGTGACCATCATCGGTTTCAACCCGGATACACAAACCGTCGTCGTCCGGGCGGGAAGTCCCATCGACGTGACGGTGAAGCTGCACGCGGCCGCGGTGAATCTTCCGGCGATCATGGCGTACGCCCCTCGGATGGGCGAGACCCAGGCTGCCGCGCTCGACAAGCAAAAGGACGCTGACAACATCGTGAGCGTGCTGCCGGGTGACGAAATCCGGGCCCTCCCGAACGCGAACGCCGCCGAGGCGGCAGGCCGGATTCCGGGCGTGTCGCTCGAGCGGGATGAAGGTGAAGGAAAGTTCGTCCAGGTCCGCGGCACGGAGCCCCGGCTGCAGAACGTAACGGTGGATGGCTCACACGTGCCCGGGACTGAGTCGGGCGACCGTATTGTGAAGCTCGACGACGTTCCGGCAGGCCTGCTCGGCGCGATCGA
>DATBBZ010000395.1:0-4568 GCA_036270745.1 Gemmatimonadales bacterium
CTCTCCCCTGTCTTCATGACTGAAGACCCAGGTTGCAAAACGGGGCGGATCCACCGGATCATCGGCACCCATGGCGGTCCAGTCTACGTCCGAGCCCGACTCCCGGGCACCAACTCGGGCGGTCGCCTCGCGCACCATAGCCTGGGCCCGCTTCACCCACACACTGAAGTAGGCCGGTCGCAAGTCCACCCATCCGCGGGGGGCGGCCGCGAGCGGCTCACCGCCCGCCGGGGGCGGCACTACCACGATGCTGCCGCGATACACCCGCGTGCCGTCCGCGCACAGGATCGGGATCCCCACGGAGAGGATGTGCGCCCGGAGCCCTGCGTCCTCCGCGATCAATGCCTCCGCCTCCGCCGCGAGCCCCGTCCCGTCCGCGGCGGCCAGCGCCCGGACCGAGGGTTTCAGCTTCGAGAGGAGGTAGGCCTCGTACAGCATTTTCGTGAGCCGCGGGGGCCCAAGCATCTCGTATCCCACCGACCGGGTCCCGGACTCCTTCTCCAGCTGCTCCAGACGCCCCAGCGCAGCCGACCGCAGGAGCCCGGCGCGATATGTGGGTCCGGCGGTCGCTCCGTCCAGGGCAGCGATCACATCTCTTCCGGTCGGACGTCCCTGGAGCTCCTGAATGACGTAGTCCGCCACCTCTTCGGGCGTAATGAACTCCATCTGACCGAGCGCCGTGACGGTCGCGAACTCGTCCTTGGCGAACAGCCCGTTCTCCCCGACGTCGATAAATACTCCCTGCACGGCCTTCCCCTGATCCTTCCAGGGCTTGGCCCCGTCCCGGAACGCCTCGGCCACCGGGAGCGGCACGGGGCAGTCCACCAGGGGAAGCGGCTTTCCCTTGCGCCGGATGGGTCCGAAGGCCATTTCGCGCCAGGCGATGGTGGCCGTCGGCTTGATCTCGATCACCGCCGGCGCCTCCGGCGTCCGTCCGAGCAGAAAGAGCAGCAGCGAGTGCGCGCCCGCGACCGCCGACTTGGTCAGCAGCGTGCGGCTGGGGCGTTCCTCGGAGTGGGTATACGGGATGTTGAACCCCATGCCCCCGGTGCCGCTCGTTCCCACCTTCACATACGCGGAAGTCCCCGCCCGCTTGAGCGCCTCGGTGATGATCTGCACGTGGCGGATGAGCTGGGGCATGGTCAGCGTCAGGATGTGCTGTTCCACCTGTGCACGGTCCAGCGTTCCGGCCGCGGACGCCGCGAGGAGGTCGCGGGCACTCTGGAAGATGTCCTGGTACGCGAACGCGGTGGCGGTGTTGATGCTGTCGACCACCGCGTCGGGGCGGTACTTGAGGAGCAGCTGATGGAGGAGATTGCGCTCGAGGACCTCGTCGGTGAGGTCGCCAAACTGATCCTGGATTACCAGGGTGCGCTGCGTTCCGTCCGCCAGGATGTCGCCGCGCTCGTGGCGCGCGACGGCGGCCGGCAGGAAGACGTTCCCCCACTCGACGGCGATCTCCGCCTTGCCCCGGTGCGGGGCCAACGCGGCGGCCGCGTCCTTCACCTCGCCCTCGAAGAGCGCGACCAGAATCAGCCGCCGGGGTGATTCGGCGAGGACCCGCCGGGCCACAGCGTGCCCCACCAGACCCGAACCTCCGAGCAGCATGACGGTCTTGTCAGCGAGGTGCATGAATCCGCCCGATGGCCCCGATCTCGCGCGGCGTGAGCGCGCGCCACTGTCCTTCCGGCAGCTTGCCCAGCCGCACCGGGCCATACGACACGCGGTGCAGCCATTCGACCTTGAGTCCGAGCTGCTCGGCCAGGCGGCGGACGATCCGGTGCCGCCCCTCGGCCAGCGTCAGCTCGACCTCGACGCTCTTCCTCACTGCACGCACGCGCGCCAGCCGAATCACGACGGGACGCCCTTCGATGACGGGCCGGCCGCCCAGCGCCTGCCGCACTTCGCTCACGGAACGGCCATGGACCCGGAGCCAGTAGGTCCGTTCGACCGCGAACTTCGGGTGCGTCATCCGGTGCGCGGCGTCCCCGTCCGTGGTGCAGATCAGGAGGCCAGAGGTCATGACGTCCAGCCGACCAACGTAGGTGAGCCCGGGCACTTTCGGGAGGAGGTCGAAGATGGTCCTGCGTCCTTCGGGGTCTCCGCGGCTCACCACGAAGCCGAGGGGCTTGTTGAGGGCGAACCAGGCGACGGAGGGCGCGGCGAGCGGCTTGCCGTCGACGGTGACCCGCTGACGGCCGGGATCGACCTTGGACCCGATCTCCGCGACGACGCCATCCACCCGCACCCGTCCGGCGCGGATCAAGTCCTCGGCTTTGCGCCGGGACGTCACGCCTGCGCGCGCGAGTGCGCGCTGCAGGCGCATCTCGGTCATTCGGGTTCGGCCGCCGCGGGCGGGCGGAGGGCGACCGACAGCTCTTCGAGCCGCGGCAGATCCTCCAAATCCTGTAGACCGAGCATCTCGAGGAACTGCGACGTGGTACCGTACAGCAGCGGGCGCCCCAGTCCTTCACCCCGGGAAGCGACTTCGATCAGGCCGCGCTCCACCAGCTTGTCGATCACGGCCCCCGAATCGACTCCGCGGATTTCGTCCACTTCGATCCGGCCCACCGGCTGGCGGTAAGCGATGATGGCCAGCGTCTCGAGCGCCGCGGGCGACAGCCGGCGCGGGCGCAGCGCGAAGGCCGCACGATCGATCGCCTCGGCATGCTCGCGACGCGTGAGGAATTGCCAGCCCCCGGCGATTCCCGCCAGGCTCACGCCATGCCGGTCCCCGTCGAACTCGGCCCGGATTTCTTCGAGCGCCGCGCGGACCGCCCCTTCGCCCGACTCGGCGTCGAGGGTCGCAAGCTCCTCGACGGTCAGCGGCCGCGAGGAGGCGAAGAGCGCCGCCTCAAGCAGCTTCGCGAGGGGACTCACGCCGGATCACCATGGAGGCGAAGGGAGAGGGCTGGTCGAGGGTGATCGTCTGCCGCTTGGCCAGCTCGAGGAGCGCGATGAACGCCGAGAGCACGTCGACGATGGTGGGCGCCTCGCCCACGAGGTCCAGCCAGCCGAATTCAGCCCGGGACTCGAGCAGCATGTGGATCCGTCGGGTAGCGCCCTCTACGTCCAGCGGACGCGGCACCACGCGATGGATCATCGGTTCAGGAATGAGGGAAATCACCCGCTCCGCCGCCGCCAGGAGATCGTTCAGCTCGATCTCGAGGGGTGCGGGAGGCGCGTCCGGGGCCGGCGCCTCGTAGCCGCGCCCATACTGCTCGGCCCGGGCCGCCGCCGCGCGCTGCAGCCAGTCGACCAGCTCGCGAATCTGCTGGTACTCGAGCAGGCGGCGGACCAGCTCCGAGCGCGGGTCCTCCCATTCGTCGTCGCCGAGATGGCGCGGGAGCAGCATCTGCGCCTTGATACGGAGGAGGCGCGCGGCCATTTCAAGGTAGTCCGCGGCCTGATTCAGGCCGAGATCGTTGATGACGGATAGGAACTGGTCGGCGATTTTCGAGATGGGCAGGTCGGTGATGTCGACTTCATCTTCCCGGATCAGGTGCAACAGGAGATCCAGGGGGCCGGAGAACTGCTCCAGCTCGATGACGAAGCCCGGTTGGCCGGTCATCACAGGCCCAGTTGCATTGGCTGGGGCGCTCATGCGATCCCTCCCCCGACCGTGAAGTCCTGCGTCTACGTCCCCGGTTTGCGACGATCTAAGATAGGAAAACGCCCCCCTTCCGGTCAACGTCGTAGGGCCTTGATCCCCCACAACTTACCGTCTATTTTCCGCGCCTCGAACAGGAGACCTCGTGCCGAAAATCAAGTCCGCAAAGAAGGCGTTGCGCCAGGCCCGCGCCCGCACCCTCGTGAACCGCGCTCAGACGTCTGAGCTCCGGACCGCCGTGAAGCGCGTCCGTGCCGCCGCCGACAAGGCCGCCGCGACCACCGCCTACGGCCGCGCCGTCCAGCTGCTCGATCGGGCCGCCCGCAAAGGCCTGATCCACAAGAACAACGCCGCGAGACACAAATCGCGTCTGGCGGCGCTGGTCCGATCCAAGAAGTGAACCAATGAACAAAGGGGCACCCAGCAAAGGGCGCCCCTTTTGATTTTCTTCGGTCGATTACAGGGCCGCGAGCTCCGCCCCGCAGTTCTCGCAGTACCACTCCGTCGGCAGGTTCATCGTCCCGCAGTCCTTGCACTTCAACGTCTTCACCGGCTCCTCGCCCGATTCCGCGATGACCGGGTCGGTCTCCTGCGTGATCCGCGGGGCCCGGGTGGCCATCGGCGGCGGTGCGGGAGGCTCGGGGGGCGTTGGAGAAACGCCCGGCTCCGCGGGCTGGTACTGCGCGCCACTCGCCCGGCGGGGCGACACCCCGCCCCCGCGGGCATCCTCCGTCACGGACTTCAGGAACGCCAGCTCGTCCACCGGGTCATGCTTCTTCTCTTCCGGCTGGGGCTGCGGGCGCGAAGCAGGCGGGATCGCCTGGTTCTTGCCGCGGTCCGACACCACCGTCAGGGACGGTTCGGGGGCCGGTGGCGGAGCCGGCTTGGGCGCGGGCTTCGGAGGCGCGGCATCGGTGGCCAGCGCGTCGATCTCTTGGAGCTTCTCGACCTCCACTTG
>DATBBZ010000396.1:0-10425 GCA_036270745.1 Gemmatimonadales bacterium
CGGGGACTATCGCTCGCATGAAGCAGTTCCACCCCGCGGTGGAGCGCTGGTTCACCACCCGCTTCCACGAACCGACCGAGCCGCAACGCCGCGCCTGGCCCGCCATTCAAGCGGGCCGCGACGTCTTGATCGCTGCGCCCACCGGCTCTGGAAAGACCTTCGCCGCGTTCCTGTCGTCCATCGACTCGCTCCTCCAGCAGGGCGTCGATGGGACGCTGGACCCTCAGATCCAGGTCATCTACGTCTCGCCGCTCAAGGCGCTTTCGAACGACGTTCAGAAGAACCTGAGCGAGCCCCTCCTCGAGATCAGTCGCACGGCCCTCGAGATGGGACTCCCGGAGGTGACGCTTCGGACGCTGGTCCGCACGGGAGATACGCCGCAGGCCGAGCGGCAGGCGATGCTCAAGGATCCACCCCACATCCTCGTGACGACTCCCGAATCGCTGTACCTGCTCCTCACCTCGGAGAAGGCGCGCGGGATGCTGCGGACCGTGCGCACCGTGATCGTGGACGAGATCCACGCGCTGGCCCGCGACAAGCGGGGGAGTCATCTGGCGCTGTCGCTCGAGCGTCTCGCGGCGCTCACCGGACGTCCCCTGCAGCGCATCGGTCTTTCGGCCACGCAGAAGCCGATCGAGGAGATTGCCCACTTCCTGGTGGGCTCGGGGAGCCCTCTTCCCGACATCATCGACGCCGGTCACGCGCGCGAGATCGACCTGGCCGTGGAGCTCACGTCCTCGCCCCTCGAAGCGGTGATGTCCGGCGAGGTGTGGGGTGAGATCCACGAGCGGCTGACGCAGCTGGTCTCGGAGCACCGGACGACGCTGATCTTCGTGAACACCCGGCGGATGGCCGAGCGGCTGGCGATGCATTTGTCGGAGCGGCTGGGCGAGGACGCGGTGACCAGCCATCACGGGAGCCTGTCCAAGGAGACCCGGATGGACGCCGAGCGCCGGCTGAAGGCCGGCGAGCTGAAGGCGCTGGTGGCCACGGCCTCGCTCGAGCTGGGGATCGACATCGGGACGGTGGATCTGGTCTGTCAAATCGCGTCCACCCGGTCCATCGCGACCTTGCTCCAACGCGTGGGCCGCTCGGGGCATCATCTCAAGGCCATTCCCAAGGGTCGGCTCTTCCCCCTGTCGCGGGACGACCTGGCCGAGTGCGCGGCGCTCTTGAGAGCGGTGCGTGCGGGCAAGCTCGACCGGCTGATCATCCCTGAGAAGCCCCTCGACATTCTGGCGCAGCAGATCGTGGCGGCAGTCGCCTGCGAGGAGTGGGATGAGGGCGCGCTCTTCGAGTGGTTCCGCCGGGCCTATCCGTACCGGAATCTGACCCGCGAAGAGTACGACTCGGTGGTGCTCACGCTCGCGGATGGCTATACCACACGCCGGGGCCGCCGGGGCGCGCATCTCCACCGCGATGGTGTGCATGCGCGCCTGCGGGGCCGGCGCGGCGCCCGCCTCGCCGCGATCACGTCCGGTGGGGCGATTCCGGACATCGGCGACTATCGCGTGATTCTCGAGCCGGCGGAGCTCTTCGTTGGCACCCTCAACGAGGACTTTGCGATCGAGAGCTCCCCGGGGGACGTCTTCCAGCTCGGCAACGCGTCCTACCTCATTCTCCGCGTAGAGTCGGGGCAGGTCCGTGTGGCGGACGCGAAGGGGCAGCCCCCCACGATTCCGTTCTGGCTCGGCGAGGCCCCCGCCCGCACCATCGAGCTGTCGGAAGAGGTGTCCCGCTACCGGGTCGATCTCGAAGCGCACCTTGGTGACATCGACGCCGCGATCCAGTGGACCATGGCCGAGACGGGACTCGCCGAGCCGGCCGCGCGCCAGCTGGTCGAGTACCTCGCGGCGAGCCGGAAAGTCCTGGGCTCCCTGCCGACGCAGGAAACCTTGATCCTGGAGCGGTTCTTCGACGAAGCGGGCGGGATGCAGCTGGTCCTGCACGCGCCCTTTGGTGCCCGGGTGAACAAGGCCTGGGGACTGGCCCTCCGGAAACGCTTCTGCCGGTCCTTCAACTTCGAGCTCCAGGCCGCCGCCACCGACGACGCCATCATCATCTCCCTCGGCCCCCATCACTCCTTCGCGCTGGGCGACGTCTTCCATTATCTGAACTCGGGCACCGCTCGAGACCTCCTGGTGCAGGCTCTGCTCGACGCCCCGGTGTTTCAGAGCCGCTGGCGCTGGAATGCCACGCGGGCCCTTGCGGTGCTCCGCGCCCGCGGCGGCAAGAAGGTCCCCACGCCGCTGCAGCGCATGGAAGCGGAGGACCTTTCGGCGGCGGTCTTCCCGGATCAGCTGGCGTGCCCCGAGAACCTGGTGGGAGACCGGGAGATCCCGGATCACCCGCTGGTGAAGCAGACCATCGAAGACTGCCTCACAGAAGCGATGGACTGCTCCGGTCTCCTCGAGATTCTGCAGGGCATCGAAGCCGGAAAGTTCACCCTGGTGGCGCGGGATACGCCTGAGCCCTCGCCCCTCACGCACGAGATCCTGAACGCGAAGCCGTACGCCTTCCTGGACGACGCGCCGCTCGAGGAGCGCCGGACCCAGGCCGTCCTCACCCGCCGCGGTCTCGATGTCCGCACTGCCGACGACCTCGGCTCCCTCGACCAGGGGGCCATCGACCGGGTGCGCGAAGAAGCGTGGCCGGAGGCGCGGGATGCGGACGAGATGCATGACGTGCTGATGGTGACGGGGTGTTTCCCGGTGCAGGACGCGGGAGTAGGGAGTGGGGAGTCGTTCGCTCCGTTGCTCGACCGACTCCGCGGCGATGGACGGGCTGCGGTGTTGGATGGGGCCGCGTCGCTCTGGGTGGCGACGGAGAAAGTGCCGATGCTCCAGGCCATCTTCCCCGGTGCGAGCGTGAATCCGCCGGTGCAGGTGCCGGAGCGCGAGCGGGCCAAGGCCTGGACCCGGGAAGACGGGATCCGGGAGATCGTGCGCGGACGGCTCGAGATTGTGGGGCCGACGACCGCCGCCGAGCTGGCGCGGACGTTCGGACTGGAAGTGTCGGACATCGACTTCGGGTTGGGGGCGCTCGAGCACGAGGGCTTCGTGCTCCGCGGGCACTTCTCCCCGGGCGTGACCGAGCTCGAATGGTGCGAGCGCCGGCTCCTGGCGCGGGTGCATCGCTACACGCTCGACCGCTTGCGCCAGGAGATCGAGCCCGTCTCGGCGACCGACCTCATGCGCTTCCTCTTACGCTGGCAGCGCCTGACGGAAGACACGCGGGCACAGGGACCCGAAGGACTCTCGGCGGTGCTCGACCTTCTGGACGGCTATGAGCTGCCTGCGGCCGCGTGGGAGACCGAGGTCTTGCCCTCGCGCATGGCGGACTACGATCCGCTCTGGCTCGATGGCCTCTGCCTGTCCGGCGAGGTCGCATGGAGCCGGTTGTCCCACCCCGCGTCGGCGAGTGGCGCGCGGAAGTCGGGACCCATCCGCACCTCTCCCGTCGCGCTCTTCCGACGGCAGCGGGGGAACGTGTGGCGCGCGCTGAATGGCGCCGTCGATCCCAAGGAGCTGCCCCTTTCGCACGCCGCGCGGGCGGCGCTGGACACGCTCGACCAGCGCGGGGCGTCCTTCTTCGGTGACCTGGTCAACGCCACCGGGGAGCTGCGCACGGAAGTCGAGAAGGGACTCGGCGAGCTGGTGGCCTGGGGTCTCGTGAGCGCGGACTCGTTCTCGGGGCTCCGGGCGCTGCTGGTGCCCTCTGATCGCCGGCGGCCGATGAGTGGAGTGGCCGGACGAAGGCGCGGGAAGGTCGCCCCCTTCGGCGTGGAGAACGCGGGCCGCTGGTCACGCGTCCCCGGTCCCTCCGTCGTGCCCCAGGAACAGCTGGTCGAAGCGTTGGCATGGCAGCTGTTGCGACGCTATGGCGTGGTGTTCCGGCGGCTGGTGGAGCGCGAGGGATTCCTCGCGCCCTGGAGAGACATTCTGCGGGCCTATCGGCGGCTCGAGGCGCGCGGCGAAATCCGCGGCGGCCGCTTTGTCGGCGGGTTCTCCGGTGAGCAGTACGCGTTGCCGGAAGCGATCGGCCTGCTCCGCGCCGCGCGCAAGGAAGAGCCCTCGGGCGCGCTGGTGTCGGTGTGCGGCGCCGATCCCCTGAACCTGGTCGGCGTGATTACGCCCGGCGACCCCGTGCCCGCCCTGGCCACCAACCGCGTTCTCCTCCGGGACGGTATTCCCGTGGCCGTTCAAGAAGGAGACGGGCGCTCGGTACGCCTCCTGATTGAGGCGTTGCCTGATGAAGCGCAGCTGCTGCGCACCGCATTGGTACGGCGACGTCCCACTCCGTTGGTGCGCGCATACTTGGGACGTTAAAGAAATCCTAAAGATTCGAATAGCGCGTCTTTGCGTGACGCGAAGACCGGGCCCTTCCGCACATACTGTTTGCGCGTTACGATCTTGTTATGGAAAAGTTATCTGCCCGCCCCCCCGTACTGCCCGAATCGGTGCTCCGCGATGCGGTCGCCCATCGGGTAACTGACCGGTCGCTTCGTCGCTGCGCCCGAGAGATCTCCATCTCCCCGAACGGCCTTCGGGACTTCCTGCACGGCGCCGCCCCGCGGCTGTCGACGCGCAGCAAGCTCGAACGCTGGCTCGCGGCCCAGACGCCCGACGAGAAAGCGCCCAATGTGGCCCACGTCGTCCGGCTCGTGGGTGACCTGACGGCCGAGTTGTCGCCCTCCGATGGCGACAACCTGCGGCGCGAGATCACCCGCTACCTGAACGGGGCGTATGAGTCCCGGCGACAGACAGTCCCCAAGTGGCTCAAGGAGCTCTCCGAGCTCGACGCGGCTGCGGCCCGTCGGCTCAAGCTCGGCTGATCTCAGGCACTTTCAAGTCAAGCTGTGCGATGCGGGACCGGGAGCGATACCGGTCCCGCATTCCGTTATTGACCTCAAATCCATAGGCTTTCTGCAGCCGCCGCACCCGGCGGGTAAGCGCCTCCGAGTATTCCCGGGGCGCGTTTGCCGCCCGCGCGTAGGCCGCCCGATAGCGCTCCGACAGCTCCGGAAAGTGCTCGGCCAGGACCGGCAGAAAGCGGTCCCGAATTCCCGGGTACATCCGCAATGGGCTGGCGTGGATGAAGCGCGCGCCGGCCTCCCGCGCTGCGGCGAAGAGCGCTTCCAGATGGGGCACGTCATACGTAATGCCGGGGAGCACAGGAGCCACGATCAATCCGGCGCGCACGCCGGCATCGGTGAGCACTTTGAGTCCCCGGAGCCGCGCCCGGGGCACCGGTGAACGCGCCTCGAGTGCCCGGATGATGTAGTCGTCGGTGGTGATCAGTGAGACGTACACCTCGAGATCGTTCAGCTGGGAAAGCCGGACCAGCACGTCCACATCGCGCGCCACCAGCGGGCTCTTGGTGATGATCCCGACCGACAAACCCTCGCACTGCGCCAGCCGCTCCAGCACGCCCCTCGTGATCTTGAAAATCCGCTCGGCCGGCTGATAGGGATCGGTGGCCGTGCCGATCACGATCGTGTCGGGCTCCGCTTTGGCCGGGGGCAGTGCGACACGACAGAATTTCCGGAGATCCTTCTCGAGCGTCTCGAGGAGGTGATCCTTCACGAAGATCCGGTTCTCGAACGCCTCCCAGCCTTCCGTGCCGCGGTAGTCCGCGAACTCCTCGTCCGTCAGCCGGCCCTGGTCGTGCGCGCGCTCTACGGCGTACCGATGCGCGAAGCGGGCGTAGCAGTAGGTGCACCCGAACTCACAGCCGACGTACGGATTGAGGGACCAGAAGTCCATTCCCGTCTGTGCGGGCGAGTTGAGGACCGTGCGCGCCGAGTGCGCGACGAACCGGGTGCCCCGGAGGCGGCTGTCGAGCACCGGAAGCGGCTTGGGCGTGAGGGGCTCAGCCGGGATGAGTGGGAGCTGACATCCGTCATCCGGGACTGAGCGGAGGGCCCGCTTCATACGCATCGCCCCCATCCACAATTCGGGCAGCACTGGCACCCGGATTGATGGACCACGGGAGACTTGCACTCGGGACAGCGGACGACATTGGTGGGGACGACGAGTGGCTGGGACATGAAGCGGCTCCCACTGGCTTCGGTTTTTCTTCGGGTATCTCCCCGAAGCTACCGAGCTGCCGGAGCCGCCGCCAGGGATGAGGTAACCGGCTTCATATCAGCGTATTACGACATTCCGCTTAATACCTTGACATTCGACAATACGCCGCAGTATTGTCGAATGTCAAAGTATCACATCCCCTCGGAGCCCTGGTCATGCTCGACGCGCAACCCGATTTGCTTCAGGGCACACTCGACCTACTGATCCTGAAGACCCTCGAACCCGGGCCCCTCCATGGCTGGGCGATCTCCAAGCAAATCCAGCTGACCTCCCGCGATCTGCTCACGGTCAACCAAGGCTCCCTCTACCCGGCCCTGTACCGGCTCGAGGACCGGGGCTGGATCCGCGGAGCGACCTCGGTGTCGGCGCAGGGGCGGCGGGTCCGGGCCTACCACCTCACGGGCGCTGGCCGCCGGCAGCTCGGCCGCGAGGTCGAGACCTGGCGCCGGTTCGCGTCCGCCATGCAGTACGTCCTCGCCACGCCGTAAACGAGATCCATATGGACTGGATCCAACGGTGGTCCCGCCGGATCGCGCACTTCTTTCGCCGCGCGGCGGTGGAACGTGAGATGGACGAAGAGATGCGTCACCATGTTGAATCTGAGATCGCGGACCGGATCGCCCGGGGCATGGCCCCCGATGAGGCCCGCCGCACCGCGTTGATCGCCTTCGGCGGCGTCGAGCGATTCAAAGAAGAAGGCCGCGATGCCCGGTGGGGCCGGCTGCTCGGTGACCTGTCGCAGGACCTGAGAATTGGCCTCCGAACCCTCCGGCGGAACCCCGGCTTCACCGCCGGATCGGTCCTCACGTTCGCTCTGGGCATCGGCGCCGCGACAGCCATCTTCAGTGTCGTCTACGGCGTCGCCCTGCGCCCCCTCCCGTACACGGACCCCGCCCGGCTGGTCACACTGTGGGAGCGGGATACGTCCCACGGCGGCGGCGTCAATGTCGTGGCGGTCCCGAACTTCGAGGCGTGGCGGGACCGCTCCGGCGCCTTCTCGGGGATGGCGGCGCTGGTGCCCCAGTCCGCCACGCTCATGGGTGCCGGGCAACCGGAGCGCGCTTCTGGCGCGCTGATCTCACCCGGGTACTTCGCCTTGCTCGGGGTCCCTCCAGCGATGGGTCGTGAGTTTACCCCGGAGGAGGGAGAAAACGGCGGCGCCGACGTGGTCATGCTCAGTGACGCATTCTGGCGTCGTCGCTTCGGCGGGGATCCCTCCGTGGTGGGGAAGACCGTGATGATCGGCGGCCGTGCCCACGCCATCGTCGGCGTGATGCCAAGAACGTTCGAGCCACCGAGCTTCTTCTGGCTCGGCCAGCAGGACTTGTGGTTCCCCTTCGGTGCGACGGCCGGGAACCGGTCGTGGGGCCGATTCCTTCTGGTGGTCGCGCGGCTCCGGCCCGGTGTAACGCTGAACCAGGCGCGCGACGAAATGGCCCGCCTCGCCCGGCAACGCGCCGCTGAGGACCCCACCGATCGGGGCTGGTCCGTGACCGCGGTCGGATTGGGACAAGAGATCACCGGAGACGTGCGGGCGTCGCTCTTCGTCGTCCTGGCCGCGGTGGGGTTGCTCCTCCTGATGGCCATGGTGAACGTCGCGGCGCTCACCCTCGCCTTCGCTCGCCGCCGGGAGCACGAGTACGCGGTGCGGCGCGCCATCGGAGCCACCCGGCCGCGCCTCCTCCGGCAGCTTCTGACCCAGAGCGGGCTGCTCGGAATCGTGGGTGGGGCCGTCGGCCTGGTCACCGCGCTCTGGGGCGTCCGAGCGTTGGTGCTTCTCCTGCCCACCGACACGCCACGTCTGACGTCCATCCACGTGGACCTTCCGGTCCTGCTCTTTACGCTCGGCGGCGTCCTGTTGGCCACGCTTGTTTTCGGCGGTGCAGGGGTGACCGGCAGCACTCGGGGAGTTCAGGCGTTGCACCGTGGGTCACCGGGACGGGTCACCAGTGGACGCGGCGCCGGAACCCTGGTGGTCACGGAGATCGCATTCGGTCTGGTGCTCAGCGTCTGCGCCACGCTCATGGTCCGGAGCTGGGTCGCTCTGCGCGCGGTGGACCTGGGCTTCTCGACCCAGGGCGTGGTCGCTGCACGGATTGCCCTGAGCGGAGGTGACCGCTACGCGACGCCCGATCAGCAGCGTGCGTTCTTCGCCGGGCTGCTCGACCAAATCCGCGCGCTCCCCGGCGTACGCACGGCGAGCGTGATGAGCATCCGCCCGTTCGGGGGACCCGGTCCGGCCACCAGCGTGGCTGATCCGGCCCAGCCCCTCGCCGCGGGGTCGGTGCCACCCGTCACCGACGTTCGGGTGATCGACCCTGCGCTCTTCTCCACCCTGCAAATCCCGCTGCTGGCCGGCGCATCGTTCGACTCCCGCCAGGCTCCTGGCGCACCCCCCGGCGTCATCGTGAATCGGGCCTTGGTTCGGGCCTTGGGATTCCCTGTGGACGGCGCGGTGGGCCGGCGGGTCGCGCTGGACATGTACGGCGGCATCACGCCCCGGATCGTGGGCATCGTGGGCGACATCCACCTGATGGATCAGCGTACCTCGCCGCGCCCGACCGCCTACCTGTCCGCGGTGCAGTTCCCGAGCACCCAGGCAGATCTCATCGTGCGTGGAGACGGCGACCCCGGGCGACTGCTGGCGGCAGTACAAGCATCGGTCGCGCTCTTGGATCGGGGCATTCCCGTCTATGACGGCGCTCCACTGGGGCAGGTGATCGACTCGTCGCTGGCCCGCGACCGGTTCACAACACTGCTCTTGAGCGGCTTCGCACTGGTGGCGCTGCTGCTCGCGGCGGTGGGTGTTTACGGAGTCTTTGCGGGAGAGGTGGCACGGCGCCGCCGCGAAATGGGCATCCGCCTCGCCCTCGGCGCACCCGCTGGGATGGTGGTCCGCCTGATCGTCCGGCAGGGGATCGGCCGTGCGGCGCTGGGCATCACCCTGGGGGCGGGCGTCGCCCTGCTGCTCGTGCGCCCCATGGTCCCCATCATGTTCGGCATCACCCCCACCGACCCCGCATCCTTCGCCGGCGTGGCGATCCTGTTGCTGGGCGTCGCCTTCCTTGCGACTGCGGTCCCCGCCCTGGTCGCGGCGCGCGTCTCTCCGCTGGAAGTGATTCGCGCCGAGTAGACCGGACCTACGCCGTCCCTGACACCCGACCCCCGAGCCCCGACGCCTTGGTCACGAAATACACGGGGATACCCAGCGCGACGATGATCAGCCCCACCCCTGCGTACTTCGTCTGCGTGACCAAGAGATCGATGCAGAGCACCAGCGTCGAGAGGAGATACAATCCCGGAATCCACGGGTACCCGGGCGCGCGCACCGGCCGCTCGGCGTCAGGCCGCTGCTTCCGCATCATGAACAAGCCCAGCGCCGTGAACGCGTAGAACAACAGCTGCGCGGCGATGACATACGTCAAGAGTTCGTTGTAGGTGCCCGAGAGACAGAGCACCGACGTCCACACCGCCTGGATCCACAGAGCGAACTTCGGCGTCTGATGCGTGGGGTCGAGGGTGCCGGCCCTCTTGAAGAACAAGTTGTCCTTCGCCATCGCGTAGAACACGCGCGCACCCGACAGAATCAACCCGTTGTTGCACCCGAAGGTCGAAATCATGATGGCGCCCGCCATCAAGTAGAGCCCCGGATCTCCGAACATGGCCTGCAACGCCGCGGTGCCGACGCGATCCTGCGGGGCATGCGCGATCGAGTCGCCCGGCAACGTGACGAGATAGGCGACGTTCGCGAGCAGATAGAGAATCGTGACCGTGAGCGTCCCCATCGCCATCGACAGAGGCAGATCCTTCTTGGGGTTCTTGAGCTCCGATCCCGCGAATCCCACGTTGTTCCAGGAATCCATGGAAAAGAGCGACCCCACCATGGCCGAGCCGATGATGGGCAGGAGGGCGAGGGTCAGCCCTTTGGCGGGCCAGAAGTTGGCGCCGAAGTTCGCCGCGACCGCCGTGGCGTTCCGGCCGATCAGGAGACCCAGCACCACCAGCCCGGCGAGCGACAGCGTCTTCACGATGGTCAGCGTCGTCTGAATGCGCGCGCCGGAGCGCACGCCCCGGGCATTGATCCAGGTCAGCGCGATCACCGATGCGATGGCGAGCAGGCGCTGGGGCGAGACGCCGATGGAGATCGGCCCAGAGCCCAGGTTGACCGTGGCGCCGAACCAGATGTCGGGAGAGAGCCCAGGCCAGAAGATGGCCGTGAACTTCGCGAACGCGACCGCCACCGCCGCGATGGTGCCCGTCTGGATCACGGCGAAGAGCGTCCAGCCGTAGAGATAGCCGAAGAGGGGCGAGATGCCCTCGCGCAGGTAGACGTACT
>DATBBZ010000397.1:0-13711 GCA_036270745.1 Gemmatimonadales bacterium
AGAAAGACCGGGAGGTTGAGGAGGTAGTTCGCCGCCTGCAGCGGATTGAAGTAGGGGCTGTCGGGGTGCAGGACCGTGCTGTCCTTCAGCACCTGGATGATCCCGAGGGGAATCGGAATAGTGAGCTTCGCGTGCCACGGATCGGCCTTGTCGGGCACCGCGCGGTACGCCGCGTTATAGCGCGACAACGCGCCGCCCCGGTGGAGGTCCAGGCCCGCGAGCCCCACCTTGCGGGCGTCGAGCGAAAGAAGCTGCGCGGACGCAACGCTGGGCAGCGCGGCAAGAGATACCACGATGACGGCACCGAACAGCGTGGGGCGCAAGGAGCACCTCTGGCTTTGGGAGCGTTGCCCTACAAGGTGGGAAATGATAGCGATTTATGCCACAGCGAGGGGTGAGGCTGGTCACCCCCCGCTACCCCGGGAAGGTCACCGTCACGGTCGTTCCAGCCCCGGGACGACTCTCGATCCCGATGGACGCTCCCCACCCCTCCACCAGCCTTCTGGCAATGGCCAGCCCCAACCCCGACCCGGACGAGGTGGTGGAGAACGTGGGCTCGAAGACCCGGGGCAGAACCTCCTCGGGGATTCCCCGACCGTCGTCCCGGACGCGCAGCCGTTTGCTCCGTTCCTCTATGAAGACCTGAATGCGGGAAGCTCCGGCGTCCCGCGCGTTCTCGAGCACGTTCAGGAGGACTTCCCGAACCTCATCCCGGCGCGCCTGCACCGGCGTCCCGTCCGCCGGGCCTTCGACGGTCACGGTGCCCGCGTGCTCGCCGAGCTGATAGAGAGACGCGACATCCCGCGCCACCGCCAGCAAGTTGACGGACTCGAGCGGCACCACCTCGGCACCCGGGGCACCGAACCGCGCGAACCCGCGGGCGATGGCGTCGAGGCGGTCGATTTCCAACAGGATCCGCTGGGCAGTGTCCCGCAGGGCCCGGTCGAAATGCTTCGGCTCGCTCTGCCACACCCGGAGCAGATGCTGGATGCCAAGCCGGACGGGCGTCAGCGGGTTCTTGATCTCGTGCGCCACCTGCCGCGCCATCTGACCCCACGCCAGCACGCGCGCCGCGCGGCCCAAGGCGGTCGTGTCGTCCAGCGCGATGACGCATCCGTCGGGTGCGGGCCCGAGGAGCGCGATCTGTACCCGGATCCG
The DNA here is from genome assembly GCA_036270745.1 of Gemmatimonadales bacterium. Taxonomy (GTDB): domain Bacteria; phylum Gemmatimonadota; class Gemmatimonadetes; order Gemmatimonadales; family GWC2-71-9; genus 40CM-2-70-7. The sequence continues at coordinate 1,159 of DATBBZ010000397.1, forward strand.
GCGGCTCCCCGCCTCCACCTCACGCTCGGCGATGCGGTCCTCACCCGACGCGATCAGGGCACCTACGTCGTCCCACACCGTGCCCCACTCCGCACCGGTGACGGCCGGCAGCTCGTTGCCGGGAGACACCGGGACGCCGAGGAGCTCCTCGGCACGGGGGTTCAGGAGCGTGACCCGGAGCCCGGCATCTACCGCGATCACGCCGGTGGCGACGGTGGCGAGGACCTGGGCGGTTCGACCGCGCGCCTCCTCGAGCGCTTCCTGCGATCTTCGCACATCCACGACCATGCGCTCGAACGCGGACATCACCGGGGCAAACTCGAGCGGCGGAGCCTCGGGGAACGCGGGCGGGGTCCCGCCCTTCCCGACCGCGACCGCCGCTTCACGCAGGACCGCCACGGGGCGTTCGAGCCGACGCGCGGCAACGCCCGCCAGTCCGGCGGCCGCGGCGAGACCGGCGATAGTGGCGAGCGCGAGATCGAGTGCCAGCTCGCGCTCCTCCATGCGCACCCGGGCATCGTCGAGCAGCTGCGGAGCGGCGAGCACCACCTGCCCGGTGGTGCCGCCGTTCACCACGACCCGATAGCCGACCCGCACGGTCCGGCCCGCCGCCTGCACCGTCGTGGCCGCTTCGATTTCGTCCCGCAAGGCCACCCGCTGGAACACGTCGGGCACGAGCAGCGGATCGACCACCCCCAGGTCCGCCAGCACCGGCTCGCTCGCGCCCACCAGCGTGCCACCCCGGTACGCCCAGAGTCCGGCGTCGAGCCGGGTCCCGAGATCGTGGATGGCGTCACGCGCACCCGGCCGATCGAACGGCACCTGCTCGGCGGAGTGCGTCGCGTCGCGCAAGGTTTGCGTGATCAGGAGGTCACCGGCAAACGCCGCGCTCTGGGTCAGGTCCGCGAAGCTCCACGCGCCGAAGGCCAGCACGGGCGTGACGAAGAACGCGACGAGCACGGCGGCGAGGCGCAGCCGGTAGCTCTGACGGAGCTGGGTCAGGACCGAGGGACCCTCCCGCGGCAGGCGCGGAACGAACCAGCCTCCCGCGCCCATCAGGGCGACCAGAAACGCGAGGTCGATCAAGACCGCGAGCGATCCCCGCACCAGCAGTCCGCCGGCGCCGCCGAGGCCGACGAGCGCGTGGACGTGCCGCACCCCGTCCCCGAAGTCGAAGCGCCGCTCGCCCCGCACCGACCACCCGTTGCGCGTCCACGTAAACCGCTCCGTCGCCCCCGACGTCGGACTCGGCGCGGAGATGGTGAGTGCGTACGGCGCCACGACGCGTCCCTCGCCCCGCAGGAATCGCGTGACGCGGTCGGACTCGATCAGCATGGTCTTCGGTCCGACCCCGACGGTGATCCACTCGCCCGAGAGCAGCGGCGCGACGAGCACCGCGTGGTTTCCGGGAATGCGCGCGAGCTGCTCGACCCGGGGCATGGTGGGCGCACCCGGGCGGCGAACCAGCGCCGCCAGCAGCGGGTCGGACAGGTCGAGGGCGGCGAGCCGGAGCTTCGTCTCCAGCTGGCCGTCGGGTGACCAGAGGGCGAGCACCGCCGGGTACCCCTGCGTCGCCAGGCTCGACGTGTGCCAGAGCGCGTAGAGGGCACCGGCGGATTGCGGGGGATGGATCGTATCGGTGACGGTCGCGAGCGAGTCGAGTGCCCGGGCGATCGCCGGATCCTCGACGCCGCCCAACCCGCCGACATCGCGCTGAGCCAGGGCGAGACGCCCTTCGACCGACGCGCCCCAGGTGACGAGCGCGGCCGCGGTTCCCGCCACGGTGGCGACGGTGAAGAGCGCGGCCCGGCGACGCGCGGGCACGATCGCCCCGGCCAGCGCGGGGAGCCACAGGAACGTGTACCACTCCGGCCAGGCGTTGTAGGGTTGCCAGAGCCAGAGTCCCGCCACCGCGGCGAGGATGGCCCACGCGCACGCGGCGGCGAGGGTCCAGGGAACGCGGCGCGGCTCCTCCGGCCCACGCACCAGGGCGGCCGCGAGGAGAACCAGCGCCATGGCCACGGCCGAGAGCGCCACCTCCCAGGACAACCAGAGCAGGAGGCTCACGCCGGTCGCCGGAGGCCTGATGCCCCGGCCGAAGTAGCGGACCAGGTAGGGAGCGGCGAGGACCAGAAAGCCGGCGGGCACCAGCGTATACCACCGCCGCGGAAGGCCCCGGCGCCAGAGTGCGGCCGCGGCCACCATGACGGCCGCGCTCACCACGCCCAGCGCGACGGCCGAGGCGCTGACGAATCCGAGGAGGGGCTGGGCGAGCGTGGGTGGGGTCGGACCCGACTCGGTCAGTGGCGACACGAGCGGGAACCGCGCGAGGGTCCCCGCCGCGACGGCCAGCGCCGCCCACCGCCAGGCGCCGGCCGGTGCGGCCATAATAAGGAAGAGCGCCAGGAAGAGGAGTCCCACCGCCACACCCCGCTGCCCCTGCCGCTCGAGGATCTGCTGCGCGTCCGCCTGGACGGGCGGGAGGGGTTTCACGCTGAAGAGCGTGTCCCCCAGATCGCAGCTCCTCGCGCAGAAGTCGAAGACGTCGGGGTCGTGGGGCGCGGTGCGGGGCGCATAGAACTTGAGATCGACCCCGTAGGTGTTCGCGAAGCGCCGGGCCACGGCCCCGTAGCCATCCGGAACCGCCGGGCCCGCCTCGAGGAGCACCGTGCCGACGGCGACGGCTCCCGCGGCCGTCTGGCGCCGGGCCTCCAGCGTCACGTAGAATGGGGAAATGCTCGCCCGCAATTCCGCAGTGTCGGGCACCGGGAGGATCCGGTGCCGGCCGGCCCACGCGATGGGAGTACCGTCGGCCGCCACGAGCGCGATCCCGCGCTCGACACCGGGCGTTCCGTGTTTGAGTGCGGAGGCCAGGTGGTCGAAGGCTTCGTCCCGAGGCAGCGCCGCCGCTGCGGCGGCGCGACGGGCGAGATCGCGGGCATCGCTCACCGCGGCACCCAGCTCCTGGTTCAGCTGTTGGGACGCCCGGTCGAGCCGCTCCTCCCGCGCCGCGCTCCAGCAGCACGTCAACGTGGCCGTTCCCGTGACGGTCCGCAGCAACGCGGCGGCCACGAGCAGCGTGGCTCCGGCGAGCCCCGGTTCGGCCCAGCGTCGGGCCCGGGCGCGCACCGTCCAGATCAACAGGAGGGCGGCGACCGCGACAGTCCCATACGCCCACCAGACGGCGCCGGCCCCCCCGCCCCTCCCGCCGCCCACGCCCCCCCGCAGCCATTCGGCGCCGCCGATGGCGACCAGCATCCCGACGGCCAGGGCGATCACCTGGTGACGGGCGGGTCTCCGCTCTCCCTCAAGGGTCTCCCGCCCGATCACGTGCGGGACATCCTGGCGCGCGATCCGCGTCTGCTCGTGCCGGTCGGCACCTGCGAGCAGCATGGTCCGCACCTGCCGTTCGGGACAGACAGCCTCATCGTGGAGCACCTCGCCGACGATCTGTCAGGCATGTTCGGCATCCTGCGCGCGCCGACCGTGGAGTACGGCGTCAACGCCGTCACCAAGAAGCCGATCCCGGGCAACGCCGGGGTCCGGCGGAAGACGCTCCACCGGCTGATGAACGATCTGCTGACGGCGTGGGAAGAGGGAGGCGTCGAGACGTTCGTGATCCTCACGGCGCACGGCCACGACCCGCACCAGGAGGCGCTGTCGACCCTGCGGACTCGCGAAGCCCGGGTGTTTGCGGTGGACGTGTTCTCGCTTGACTTCACCGGTCTCCTCGAGGACCCCGAAGGCCCCGTCCACGGCGGTGAGCTCGACACTTCCCTGCTGCTGCACCTGGCGCCGAACCGGGTGCGCATGGAGCTGGCCCAGGACTTCTCGCTGGCGCCCCGCGCCCTGGCAAAGTACCAGCGCGGGAGCGCTTCGATCCCCGTCACCGGGCCCGGGTCCGTCGGCCGCCCCACGCTGGCGACGGCGGAAAAGGGGGCCCGAGTGTATAAGATGATTCTGGACCGCATCGCCACGCGAGTTTTGGGAGCCTATACGCCGTGATTCCGCTCCTGTTGGCCATCGCCCTTCCCCAGGTAGCCGACTCCGGCATCCTGGTGATCCGCCAGGACTCGACTCTGGTGGCCCGGGAAGCGTTCCACACCAGCCCGGACCCGACGAGCGGCGGGTGGATCCTCGATGCGAATGTCCGCTACGATCGCAGCCGCCCGGTCGTCCAGCTGGTCCCCATCGTGCAGATCGGTCCGGACACCTCGGCCGTGAAAGTCCAGTTCGACGCGGGCGATCCTGGCGCTCCCCTCCATATCCTGGGCCAAATGGGCCGGCACCGGTTCACCCTCCGGTACGTCTCCCGCAGCCAGGAACGGGCCCGCGAGCTCCCCGACCCGGGCCGGGCCGTGATCGTGGACGACTCCGTGTTCTCGCTTTTTACGCCTGTGGCCTGGCTGGTCCGGGGCGGCGGGGCCCAAGTGGCCGCCATTTTCCCGCGCCCCGGGGTCGCTGAAACGTGGACGGTCCGGGATGAGGGTCTGGTCTCGGGGCTTCGAATGGTTTCGGTCGAGAGCCCACGTCTTGGCACCATCAGGGTTTGGATGGATACCGCCGGCCGTCTTGTGAAGGTCGAAATCCCCCGCCTGCATATGTCCGCGGAGCGCCAAACCGGCCGCTAGGCCATGCCCGAACAGGTCGAACTGACTAGGTTGTTGGGGACGCCACAACGGCCGGACCGCCAGAATTGGTGGACGAAACCCCCTGCCAGACCGGCGCGTAGGACTCGATGACTCAACGACCTGGATCCAAGGACCCCCCCATGCGTAAGACCTTGTTCGCCGTCGGGCTACTCGTCTGCCCGGCGCTCGCTGGCGCCCAAACCGTACCCGCATCGCTGTCCCTGTCGGACGCGATCGCCATCGCGCGCGATAACAACCCGGCATACCGCCAGACCCTGTCCACCCGCACGGCCTCACTTTGGAACGCGCGGAGCGCCTGGGCGAACCTGTTCATTCCGCAGGCAAGCGCCTCGGGGTCCATCGGGTACACCGGCGCCGGTTCCCAGAACTTCCTGGCGACGAGCTTTTCTCAGCCGACCTCGACTGCGAGCTCCCAGTACAGTCTCAACCTGAACTGGCAGCTGAACGGCCAAGTGCTCGCCGCCCCGGGCCAGGCGCACGCCAACGCGGATGCGGTCGACGCCGACATCGTCGGTGCGCGGGCGACGTTGATCAACAACGTGACCGCGCAGTATCTCACCGCCCTGCAGTCCCGTGACAACGCCTCGGTCACAGCCAAGCAGCTCGAGAGCACCGACCAAGCCCTGAAGCTGGCCCAGGCGAAGTATGCCGTCGGGTCGGGCACGCTGCTCGACGTCCGGCAGGCGCAGGTGAACCACGGGCAGGCCGAGGTCGCCTTGCTGACCGCGCAGACCGACGTGCAGGTCCAGAAGCTCAAGCTGTTCGAGCTGATGGGCGTGTCGGCGCCGGCGGACATCAAGACGATCACGCTGTCGGACACGTTTCCGGTGTCGGAGCCGCACTGGTCGCTCGACGAGCTCCTGGCGACGGCGCAGGCCGAGAATCCGCAGCTCCAGGCCTTCGAGTCCCGCGCGAGCGCGTCGAAGTGGGCAGTGCGGGCCGCGGCCGCGGGTTACGGACCGTCGGTGAGCCTCTCGGCCGGCTGGTCGGGGTTCACGCAGCGGTTCAACAACCTGGACCCGATCATCTTCAGCAATCAGGTCCAGGTAGCTGGGGCGTATAGCGCGTGCCAGACCAACGATTCGATTCGCGCGGGCGCCGGACTGAGCACGCTTGGCTGCAGCCGGTATACCTGGGGCGCGGCCGACACCAAGGCGCTCACGGACGCGAATTCGCGCTATCCCTTCAATTTCACGCAGCAGCCCTTCCAAGCATCCGTGCGCATCACCATCCCGCTCTGGAGCAACTTCCAGCAGCCGATCGCGGTGTCGCAGGCCAAGGCCAATCAGGAGCAGGCGGATCAGGCGGCCCGCGCCCAATCGCTCGCGCTCCGCACCCTGGTGCAGAACGGATTCCTGACGCTTCAGACGGCGTATCAGACCATCGCGATCCAGGATACCAACCGGACCGCGGCGCAGGAGGGACTGAAGCTCGCCACCGACCGGTACCGGGTGGGCTCGGGCACGTTCCTCGACGTGGTGAACGCGCAGGTGGCGGAAATCAGGGCGGAGACCGACTACGTCACCGCGGTCTACAATTATCACAAGGCACGCGCCGCGCTCGAAGCCGCGGTCGGCAAGCCGCTGAACTAACTCAAGGAACGGAATCGACATGTCGAAACGTGGGAAGATTCTTCTGGCGGCAGGCGGGGGCGTACTCCTCCTGGGACTCATCGTGCTCTCGGCCAGCGCCAAGCGCGACAAAGGCGTCGACGTCCGCCTCGATACGGTTGGACGCAAGGACCTGGTCGCGGCGGTGACGGCGAGCGGCAAGATCCAGCCCAAGAAAAAGGTCGACATCTCGGCCGACATCACGGGACGGATCACTGAAATCGCCGTAAAGGAGGGCGATTGGGTGACCAAGGGGCAGTTCCTGCTCCAGATCGACCCGACCATCTATGAAGCCATGGTCCAACAGTCGCAGGCCGCACTGGCCTCGTCCGAGGCCCTGGCGGTGCAGGCGGCCGCCAACCGCGATCAAGCCCAGCGGGCGCTGCAGCGCACCAAGGAGCTCCACACCTCGAATCCGAACCTGGTCTCGGACGAGCAGATGGAGCAGGCGCAGACCGGGTTCGACGTCGCGGACGCGAATGCGAATTCCGCGAAGCACCAGGTGGAGCAATCCCGAGCCAACGTGCAGTCGGCTCAGGATAACCTGAGGAAGACGCACCTGGTCGCCCCCATGACCGGCCGCGTCACGCGGCTGGCGGTGGAGACCGGCGAAGTGGCCGTGCCCTCAAGCTTCTCCAAGGACGTGGGCCTCTTGATGACCATCTCGGATCTCTCGGTGATTCAGACGAAGGTGCAGGTTGACGAGACCGACGTGGTGCGGCTGCATCTCGGTGATTCGGTGGAGGTGTCCATCGACGCCTTCCCCGACTCGAACTTCGCGGGCCGGGTGACCAAGATCTCGGACAGTTCAGTATTGACGGGGACGGCGGCGGCCACCAGCGGACAGAACACCACGGCCGTAGACTATGATGTGGAGATCACGCTGAACAACCCGCCGAGCAACGTGCGCCCCGACCTGTCGGCGACCGCCCGAATCGTCACCGACACTCGGAAGCAGGCGCTGTCGATCCCGATCATCGCGCTCACCCAGCGGGACAACAAACCCGTGGTGACCGAGGGGCATACGCCGGATACGGCGAGCACCAAGAAGAACGCGCAGTCCGAAGGCGTGTTCGTGGTGACCAACGGCAAGGCGACGTTCCGCCCGGTGAAGGTGGGCATTGCGGGCGATCAGTATTTCGAAGTGCTGGATGGCTTGAAGGGTGGCGAGACGATCGTCGCGGGGCCCTATCAGTCCATCCGCGATCTCAAGGACGGGGCGGCCGTGCGGGGGATGAAGACGCCGGGCGACTCCGGCACCGCACGGAGGGCTTCGTGACGCACCAGCAGTTCGTCACCGGCGATACGCCGCTCCCGGATATCGTCATTCTCACGCACAAGCTGGCGCGCGAATACATCATGGGGACGGAGACGGTCCGGGCCCTGCGCGGCGTCAGCCTCCAGATCCGCCGGAACGAGTATGTGGCGGTGATGGGTCCGTCGGGATCGGGCAAGTCCACGTTCATGAACCTGGTCGGGTGCCTCGACACTCCCTCGTCGGGGGAGTACTGGCTGAACGGCCAGAAGGTGTCCGACCTGCAGGACGACGACCTGGCGCGCATCCGGAACAAGGAGATCGGGTTCGTCTTTCAGACGTTCAACCTCCTGCCCCGAGCCGACGCCCTGCACAATGTCGAGCTCCCGCTGGTGTACGCTGGGATGCGGGCCGCCGAACGGAAGCAGCGCGCGAGCGAGGCGCTGTCGCGGGTGGGCCTGGCGGACCGGATGCACCACCGCCCCAACGAGCTCTCGGGCGGGCAGCGGCAGCGCGTAGCCATCGCGCGGGCGCTGGTGAACAATCCCAGCATCCTGCTGGCGGACGAGCCGACCGGCAACCTCGATTCGGCCACCAGCAGCGAAATCATGGGTGTGTTCAAGGATCTGCATAAGCAGGGACAGACCGTCGTAATGGTCACGCACGAGGCCGACATCGCCGCGAATGCGGACCGCGTGGTCACCCTGCGGGACGGACTCATTCACTCCGACCAGAAGCAGGCGGCGTAGTGCCGTTTTACGAAGCGATCCGTCTGGCCCTGCAGACCATCCGGGCGCAGAAGCTGAAGAGCGCCTTCTCGGTGATCGGCGTGTTCATTGGGGTCACGTTCCTGATCGCGGCGGTGTCGATCGTGAACGGGATGAACCGGTACATGACCGACAAGTTCGCGGCCAGCATCGTGGGCGTGAACACGTTCCAGCTGCGGCACCGGCCGAACGTGGGCTTCAACGTCCCCGACTCCGTGTGGCGCTCGTGGCGCCGGCGGCCGCGGATCACGTTCGCGGACGCCGAGGCGGTCACCAGGGGCATGGCGGTGCCCGGCGTCCTCACGTCGTGGTTTTCGGAAGATCAGGGGACCGTCGAATACGGCGGCAAGATCGCCAAGAGCATCGATCTCCAGGGCGCCGGCGCCGACTACTTCACGATCAAGAATCTGAACATCGTCGAGGGCCGGCCCTTCAGCCCGCAGGAAGCGAAGGCCGGGATCCCCGTCGCGGTGATGGGCTGGGAGCTCGCGGACAAGCTGTTCGCCGGAAACGATCCGCTCGGCAAGACGATCAAGATCCAGGGCCTCCCCTACACCGTCGTGGGCGTGGTGGAGAAGCAGGGCACCATGCTGGGGATGTCGCTCGACAAATTCGTGGTGGCTCCGGCGACGTCCCCGATTCAGCGGGACGTCAATCCCCCCCACGTGGTGGATGCCCTGATGGTGAAGGCGAACACCATCCCCGAGATGAACCTCGCGATGGATCAGACCGAGGGGATCATGCGGGCGCGCCGCCACCTCCGGCCCAACCAGGACGACAACTTCGCCCTGGAGACGTCGGCGGCGGTGCTCGACTGGTGGAGCGGCATCAACCGGCTGATGGTGGCCTTCGGTCCCGGCATCGTGCTGATCTCGCTGGTGGTCGGCGGCATCGTCATCATGAACATCATGCTGATGGCGGTGGCCGAGCGGACCCGCGAGATCGGCGTCCGGAAGTCCCTCGGCGCCAAGCGGAAAGACATCCTCCGGCAGTTCCTGGCCGAGGCGATCACGCTGTCGACGGTGGGCGCGGCGGCCGGCATCGCGTTCGGAATCATCCTCACCTTCTTGATCCAGGCCCTGACGCCGCTCGCGGCCCAGGTTGCGCCCTGGTCGGTGGGGCTGGGCGTGGTGCTGGGCTCGGTCGTCGGGGTGGTGTTCGGGACGCTGCCCGCCGTGCGTGCCTCGAAGCTCGATCCCATTGCCGCGCTGCGGCAGGAGTAGGCCATGGCCATGACCCCCATGCTCGAGGGCGTCGGTATCGCGCTCGAATCCCTCAAGGTCTCCAAGGTCCGCGCCGCCCTCACCATCCTCGGCGTCGCCATCGGCGTGATGGTGGTGATGGTCATCGGCGCGATCATCGCGGGATTCAACAAGGGCGTGGCGGATTCCCTCCAGCGCTCGGGTCCGACCACGTTCTGGGTCGGCCGGTTCTGGCAGGCGGGGATCCAGATTTCCGACGGCTCGGACGAGATGAGCCCGTGGCGCCGCAATCCGCCCCTGTCGGTCGCGGACGCCCGGACCATCGAGCAGGTTGCCTCGGTTGCGTGGGTCTCCGTCGACGAAGGCTCCCGCGCCGACGTGAGCTACGGAAACAAGAAGCAGACCGGCGTCCAGATCGACGGGCGCAGCGCCGCCTGGCCGAACGTCGCCGGCGGTGACGTATCTCCGGGCCGCTCGTTCACGGAAGTCGAGGATCAGTCCAACGCCACGGTCACGGTGATCAACGCCAAGCTCGCCGAGCTGCTGTTCGATCGGCAGGACCCCATCGGGCAGCGGGTGCACATCCAGGGCGTGCCGTACACGATCATCGGCGTGTTCAATCCCCCGCCCCAGCTGTTCGGAGGCTCGCCCTCCCCCGAGGCGGTGATTCCGCACGAGGCGTTCTCGAAATACGTCCAGCATTGGAAGGGCTGGATGGACTTCCTGGTGGGCCCGAAGGCCGGGGTCACCACCGCCCAGGCGATGGAAGACGTGACCGAGGCCATGCGCATCAAGCGCGGACTCCGCCCCGGCTCGGACAACAACTTCGCGGTCGTTTCCCAGGAGAAATTCTTGGAGAGCCTGAATCAGATCACGTTCGCGTTCCGGATCGTGATGTTCGCGCTGTCGTCGGTGGGGCTGATGGTCGGCGGCGTCGGCGTGGTGGCGATCATGATGATCTCGGTCACCGAGCGGACCCGGGAGATCGGCGTCCGCAAGGCGCTGGGTGCCACGCGACGTGAGATCCTCTGGCAGTTCCTGGTCGAAGCGTCGACCCTCACGCTCGTCGGTGGCGCCGTCGGCCTGATCCTCGGCGGCCTCGGTGCCGGCATTCTCAAGCTGGCCACCCCCATTCCCGCCTACGTCCCCATGGGCTCCGTCCTCCTGGCCCTGGCCGTGGCGGCACTGACGGGCGTGCTGTTCGGCATCGTGCCCGCGAACAAGGCCTCGCGACTGGATCCCGTCGAAGCGCTGAGATACGAATAAAGGCGTGGGAGGTGGGAAGTGGGTCGATCGTCCCACCTCCCCACTTCCCCACGCCCTTCTGTAGTTTTCTCCCCGCATGCGTTTCCTCGAAGCCATCGTCCAGGCGCTCGATGCCGCGTGGAGCCACAAGCTCCGCTCGTTCTTCACGCTGGTCGGCATCATCGTGTCGGTCGCCTTCCTCATCGCCGTCGTCGCCATCATCCAGGGCATGAACGCCTACGTGAAGGACCGCATCGGCGGGGCCATCGTGGGCGTCAACGCCTTTCAAGTGCGGCGGACGCCCCTGGCCTCGGGTCTGATCGACGACGAAGAGTGGAAGGCGATCCAGCGGCGCCCCATCATCGCACCCGAGGACGTCCCCATCGTCGAGCGCGCCATCCCCGATGCCTTTGCCGTGGGACTCCAGTCGGGGTGGCCCACCCCGCTGGCCGACGTGGTGTGGGGCGACAAGACGGTCGGGGACGCCCAGGTCTTCGGCGTGAACGCCTCGTATCAGGTGGTGCAGGACTACGCCTTCGCCGCCGGCGATGCGCTCACCGACGTGGACGACCGCGAGCGCCGGCCGGTGATCGAGCTGGGCTGGGACATCGCCGACAAACTCTTCGGAGATCCGGAGTACGCCCTCGGCAAAAAGATCCGGATCCTGGGACAGCAGTTCGCAGTGAAGGGCGTCGTGAGCAAGAAGGGGACGGTGCTGGGGATTTCGCAGGACGGCTTCGTGATGATGCCCTATGCCACGTTCGAGTCCCTCTACGGGCGCCGGAAGACCACGGTGATCTCGGTCAAGATGGCTGACGCGTCCCGAGTCCAGCCGGCGATGCAACGGGCGGAGGAGGCGATGCGGATCGCCCACCGTCTCAGGCCATCGCAGGCCGACGATTTCTCGGTCTCGACCGCTGACGCGTTCGTGGCCTTCTGGCAGAACCTCACCAGCGTGCTCTTTACCGTGGTGCCGGTCGTCGTGGCGATCGGGATCGTGGTCGGCGGGATCGTCATCATGAACATCATGCTGATGAGCGTGAACGAGCGGACCCGCGAGATCGGCATCCGGAAATCGATGGGGGCCACGCGGCGCGACATCTTGAACCAGTTTCTGGCCGAGTCGGTCACGCTCGCGGTCCTCGGCGGCGTGGCCGGGCTCCTGGCCGGAGGCGGGCTCGCGCTCCTGGTCCAGCTCGCGACCCCCCTGCCCGCCCGCATCACGCTCTGGTCGGTGCTCCTGGCCCTGGGACTCGGCGCGAGCGTCGGCGTGGTCTTCGGCGTGTATCCGGCGTCACGCGCGGCACGGCTCGATCCCATCAGCGCACTCCGGGCCGAATGAGGCTCCACTCGGTCTCGGAGGGCTGGCAGATCGCCGTCGACCAGCTCCGCACCAACAAGCTGCGTTCGGGGCTGACCATCCTGGGGGTCGTCATCGGCGTCGCCACGGTGATGGGGATGGCGTCGATCGTCCAGGGCATCCGGGACCAGATCATCAACACCATCGAAGTCGCGGGTCCCACCACGTTCTACGTGATGCGGTTCTTCTCCCAGACGCCCCTGAATCCCGATCAGCTGCCCCGGGAAGTCCGGATCCGCCCGGTGCTGAAGCCGGCGGAGGCGAAAGTCATCGCGGGACTCACCGAGGTGCAGTACTCCGGGATGTGGGTCCAGCTCTTCCAGAAGATGGAGTTTCAGGGCGAGCACACGCAGCTGATGACCGAATTCGGCGCCGACAGTCACTACATGGAGATCCAGGGCGGCGAGCTCATCGCGGGCCGGTTCTTCACTCCCTCCGAGGAAGCGAGTGGCGCGGCGGTCG
>DATBBZ010000398.1:0-1829 GCA_036270745.1 Gemmatimonadales bacterium
ATGCGCGGAGGAAGCTCGCGTTGATCCGGGTCAGGGCGCGCAGGAGGGTGCGGCGAGGAGTCGGGGCCAGGAGCGCGGCACGATGGGCCGCGAGACTCTCCAGCTCGCCCACGATATAGAGGAGCTCGGACACATCGTCCTTCGTGAGCGGGGCCACGGTGGGTCGGGCCCGCTTCCCGGAGGCCGTGTCCACGTAGCCTTCGCGTTCCAGGCGGGTCAGGGCCTCCCGGACGGGGGTCCGGGAAACGCCCAGGCGCTGGGCGATCTCGACCTCCACCAGGCGGGCGCCGGGGGCGAGCGTGCCGCGGACGATTGCCTCGCGCAGGGCAGAGTAGACGCGTCCTGAAGTGGCCATGACCGAGGCAATATAGCCGGACCGGCGCACTGCTTGCGGGCTTCGGGAGGTGACGTATGTTAAGCATAATTGTATCCAATTTTGTATTCCAAAACAGGAGGCTCGATGCCCGCCGGTTTGTTCGCCACCCAGCCCCTCGAGCGGCTCCGCGCCGCCGCCGGCCAGGACGGGGGGGGTCTGCGCCGCACGCTCGGGCCGCTCAACCTCACCACCCTCGGCATCGGGGCCATCGTCGGTACCGGGATTTTCGTGTTCACCGGGATGGCGGCCGCCCAGTACGCGGGAGCCGCGGTCCCCATCTCGATGGTGATCGCCGCGATCGCCTGCGGCTTTGCCGGGCTCTGCTACGCGGAAATGGCCAGCGCCGTGCCGGTCGCGGGGAGCGCGTACACCTACTCGTACGCGACCCTGGGCGAGCTGATCGCCTGGATCATCGGGTGGGACCTGATTCTCGAGTACGCCATGGGCGCGGCGACCGTCGCGGTAGGGTGGTCGTCGACCCTGGGCTCGATGCTCGGCCTGTTCGGCATCACGCCACCCACCAGCCTCATGAACCCGCCGTTCATCGCGTGCACGGCGGCGCAAGTGGCACAGGGGATGGTGACGGGCTGCGCCCAGGCCGGGTGGCACCTCACGGGCGCCGTGTTCAACCTGCCGGCCGCCCTGTCCATTCTGGCGATCACGGCCATTCTGATCATCGGCATCCGTGAGTCCGCGACCTTCAACACCACTATCGTCATCATCAAGGTGGGTGTGCTGGCGCTCTTCGTGGGCTTCGGGTTCCTGTACGTGAAGACGGCCAACTGGCATCCGTTCATTCCGGAGCACAACGGCCAATTCGGCGGCTGGTCGGGAATCCTCCGTGGCGCTGGTCTCATGTTTTTCGCCTACATCGGCTTCGACTCGGTGAGCACCGCGGCGCAGGAGGCACGGAATCCCCAAAAAGACATGCCCACCGCCATCCTCGGCTCGCTCGTGATCTGCACGATCCTGTACGTCCTGGTCTCGACGGTCCTCACCGGCCTCGCGCCCTATCAGGACCTGAACGTCCCGTCTCCCGTCATCATGGTGGTGGACAGCATCAAGGAGTTCGGCTGGTTCCGGTACGCCATCACCTTCGGCGCCATCCTGGGACTGGGCTCCACGATGCTCGTGATGTTGCTCGGCCAGTCCCGGGTGCTCTACGCCATGTCCCGTGACGGGCTCATTCCGGAATGGGCCGGGCGCGTGCACCCGAAGTTCAAGACCCCCTGGCTCTCGACGCTGGTCACGGGCCTGGCCGTCGCACTCTTCGCTGGTCTCTTCCCGATCCAGATTCTCGGCAAGCTCGTGAACATCGGCACGCTCCTGGCGTTCGTTTTGGTGTGCATGGGCGTCTGGGTGCTCCGGAAGACGCGCCCCGATCTCGAGCGTCCCTTCCGCACGCCCCTCGTTCCCCTGGTCCCCATCCTCGGCGCACTCGCCTGCCTCGGAC
>DATBBZ010000399.1:0-2949 GCA_036270745.1 Gemmatimonadales bacterium
CGGAACGGCGCAACTGCCGGAGAACATCCCGCCGTCAGAGATCGCCAGCCGCTGACGTCTGTAGTGCCGAAGGTGGGACTCGAACCCACACGGGCTTGCACCCACTGGCTCCTGAAGCCAGCGCGTCTACCAGTTCCACCACTTCGGCGTCTTTCGGGAACGGCAAATCTAGACGGAGGTATAACCTCAAGTCAACGCTTGGCTTGACCCTCATTCACCGCGTACCTATTTTGCGCCGACCGCCTTGGACAGAATTGCCATCGCCCGCAATCCGAGGGCGCGACACGACTTCCACCTCCTCGAGACCTGGGAGGCCGGTCTGGTGCTCACCGGAACCGAAGTGAAGTCGCTTCGGGACGGAAAGGCCAGCCTCTCCGAGGGGTACGCCCACGTGAAAGGGGGAGAAGTCTGGCTGGAAGGGCTCAGCATTTCGCCCTATGCCGCCGGGTCCTACAACAACCCGCCGTCCCTCCGGTCCCGCAAACTGCTCCTGCACAAGCGCGAAATCGAGAAGCTGGCGGGCGGGACCACCCGCCAAGGTCTGACTGTGGTGCCGCTGGAGCTCTACTTCAAGGACGGCATCGCGAAAGTCGCCATCGCGCTGGCGCGGGCCAAGAAGGCTCATGACAAGCGCGAAGATCTCAAGAAGCGCGACGCGGAGCGCGAGATGGCGCGGGTCACCCGAGGGCGACGGGGAGGGAAGGGGACATGAGCTTTTGGGCGCTCGTGATCGGTCTCGCCCCGGCCCAGATCGTGATCGCGACGCCGCGCGGCCAGACCATTGTTCCGGTGACCACGGAGCGGGGCACCGCCGCCGTCGCCGCCCCGTTGCTCGCGGCGCCGCTCGGTCTCACGAGCGTGACCACCGACAGCCAGACCACCCTGACCCTGGACGGCATGGCCTTCGCCATGCAAATCGGCGTGCCGTTCGCGCGCGTGGGGTCGGCCTTCTGCAACCTGGCGGCCGAGCCGTACGTGGCCCGGGACACGCTCTTCCTGCCCCTTCCTTTTCTGTCCGACTGCGTGCCGCAGGCTCTGCCGCGGTACCGCTGGGATCCCGTGGGCGGGCGGTTGATCGACACCGGTACGACCACCGTCGCCGCCGCTCCGCCCGATAGCGGCACGCCGGTCGTCATCCACCCGCGCCCGCGTCAGCCCCTGCCGCCCAATCCCATGACGGGACTCCGGCTGCATCACGTCGTGGCAGTCGATCCGGGGCATGGGGGCGTGGACCCCGGGGCCCCGAAGACGGGGGGCTATCTCCCGCGGGGCCAGCATGAGAAGGACATCACGTTCGCCATCGCGCGGATTCTCAAAAGTGTCCTGATGGACCGCGGCATCGAAGTCGACATGACCCGGAGCACCGACACGCTGATCAGTCTCTACGACCGACCGTACACATGCGTCGATGCGTGTGACCTCTTCGTCTCGATTCACGTCAACTCCATGGACGAAGGACCGAACCGCTCGAAAGCGCGGGGGGTGGAGACCTACTATCTCGAGACGGCCAAGACCGAGGACGCGAGCCGCGTGGCAAAGATGGAAAACGACGCCATTCGCTACGAGCAACACAGCGCGCGCGGCAACGACTCGAGTCCGCTGAAGTTCATCAACCAGGACATGGTACAGAACGAGTATCTGCGCGAATCGGCCCGGCTCGCGGAGCTGATTCAGGGCCGGGTGGGCTCCGTGGCACCCGGCGGCGACCGGGGCGTGCAGCAGGCGCCGTTCTGGGTCCTGAAAGACGCGCGCCGTCCCGCGGTGCTCGTGGAAACCGGGTTCGCCACCAACCGGGGGGACGCCGAGTTTCTGGGCACCGGTGCCGGACAGCAGAAGATCGCCGTCGCCATCGCCGACGGGATCGTGGCCTACCTGCGCGAGCTGGAGCGCAAGACCGCCGTGCCGGGGGCGGCCCGGTGAAGCGCCGCCTGCCGTTGCTGGCGCTCGTGGCCGCGGGCACCTGGGGATGCGTGTACTACAACGGCCTCTGGAGCGCGCATCGCTACGCGTCCGATGCGCGACACCAGGAGCGGGACGGCCATCCGGAGGCCGCGATGGCGAGCTGGTCCCAGGCGGCGCTGGAAGCCGAATCGGTCGCCGCGCGTCATCCCCACAGTGCCTGGCTTCCCGAGGCGCTCGCGACCGCTGCGGAAGGATTGGTCGGCAGTCACAACTGCGAAGCGGCCGCTCCCTATCTCGATCGCATCCCGGGCGCGACCAAAGACTCCTCCATCCTGGAGCGCGCGGCGCTCCTCCGTGCGGGATGTGCGCTCACCACGGGGGACCTGGGAGCCGCGGAACGGCTGGCGCAACCGATCCTCACCTCGAAGGAGCAGGATCGACGGAACGGCGCGGCTCTGGTGGTCGGACGGGCGGCGCGCCGGCGCGCGAGCTTCGACGAGGCGGCCACGGCCTTCGCGCGCTCGCCGGAGCGCGCGGCGGGAGTGGAACGGGTGCTGGCACTGGTCGAGGGCGGACGGGTGGAGTGGGCCGACGCCCTCTGTGACACGCTGGTCCGTCTCAAACCCCAGGAAGAGGATTGGGACAGCGTCTTCGCCGCGTTCGGCCGAGTCGCCGGTCCGGCGGTCACGTCCCGCATCGTCGGTCGCGTGGTGCCCCGCTCCCGGTTGTCCGCCGGAGCACGCGCGCGGCTCTATCTGCAGGACGGATTCGGTCTCCTCGCGTCCGGAGATCCGGCCGCGGCGGATCACCGGTTTCTCCTGGCTGCGCAGGCGGCACCCGACTCAGGGGAAGCGGACCGGGCTGGAGTCGCCCACCTCCAGGTGCGCGTGGCGGAGGTCTCGAGCATCGACAGCATTCTGGTGATCGACGCCCAGCTCGCCCCATATGTGGAGCGCGGAGCCGGAGTGGACGATGCCCGGCACCTGAGGGGGCTCCTCAAGCGGATCACCGCGGACCCCGATACGACCGTCACCGGCGTATTCCGGG
>DATBBZ010000400.1:0-3918 GCA_036270745.1 Gemmatimonadales bacterium
GCCAGCTCATTGAGCGGGTCCTCCGGGAGTGTGGTTACGACGTGCTCGTCGCCGCCGATGGAGAAGAGGCTTTGGAGCTGGCGCGGCATGCGAACCCGCCGGTGAACATCCTGGTCACCGACATGGTGATGCCCGACATGAGCGGGCTCCAGGTTGCGGACCAGCTCCTCCGGGGCCAGCCCGACCTCAAGGTCCTGTGCGTTACGGGGTACGCCGCCCACCGCACCCTGGGAACGGCGCGGGCGCGCGGATTCGGTTTGCTCCAGAAGCCGTTCACCACCGATGAGTTGGCGCGCCGCGTTCGGAACGTGCTGGATGGGCGAATCTCCGGGAGTCTAAAGGCCGGGACGGCTGAGCCGGTCTAGCCCGGGGGGTCTCGCGGCGTACCTTTTGGCGCGTCCCCATCCATCCCGGAGCGCCCCGTGATGCCCGTGCTCTTTCCGCTGATGCTGTTTGTCGGCCATCCCCGTCCCACGCACTGCCACGTATCCCCGCAGGTGCGGATGGGCATGCAGATGCGGTATCAGGTGACCGCGCAGTGACGGACCAGCCCAACATCGATTTCACCGGGTCCATTCCGGCGCTCTACGACGAATTCCTCGGTCCCGCCATTTTCACGCCGTACGCGGACGATCTGACGGCCCGCATCGGCGCACGTGTCAGGACCGGACGGCTGCTCGAGACCGCCTGCGGCACGGGACTCGTCACCCGACGGCTCGACCGGTCCCTCACGCCTGAAGTCCGCATCGTCGCGACTGACCTGAGTGACGCCATGCTGGCCTATGCGAAGACCAAGACGCCGCCGTCCACGCGGCTCGAATGGCGGACCGCGGACGCGGCCGAGCTGCCGTTCCCCGACGCATCGTTCGACGGCGTGCTCAACCAGTTCGGATGGATGTTCGTGACCGACAAGGCGCTGGCATTCCGGGAGGCGCGGCGCGTCCTCAAGAGCGGGGGCGCCCTGGTGTTCAACGTATGGGGCACGATGGCAGAGAATCCATTTTCCCGGATCGCGCATGCCACCATCGCGTCGTTCTTCACATCCAATCCGCCCGCGTTCTACCAGGTCCCCTTCGGCTACAACGACCACGCGACCCTCGACCGGCACCTGCGGGACGCCGGGTTCACCGGGGTCACGCTGGCATCTGTGCCGAAGGACCTGTGCGCGGAGTCGGCGCTCGGCTTCGCCAGGGGTCTCGTGGAGGGGAACCCGGTCGTGGCGGCGATTCGGGACGCCGGGGTGCCGGTGGCCGAGGTCGTCGCTGCGGTCACGCGGGCTCTCACGAAAGAAGGGGGCGAAGCGCCTTTCCGGTCCACGATGATGGCGGTGGTCGGCACCGCCAGAGCTCACTAGGAGAGAGGTCTCATGAGGAAGATCTTCGTTCTGCTGCTCGCACTCCCGGGGCTCTTGTCCGCTCAGGGCTCCGACACCTTGCTGTCCGCCCTCAAGGAGCCCGCCGCCGGCGGCTTTGCGCCGTTCGTTCCCGCCGCGCCGGGGCATCCCGTCCTGCTCAAGCCGGACCGCGTGTTCGACGCCATGGGCGAAGAGGCGCACGCGGGGTGGGTCGTGCTGGTTGAGGGGGACACCATCGCCGCCGTCGGCCCCTTGGATCAGGTGCATGCGCCGAAGGGGACCGAGACGATCGCGCTTCCGGGCACCACGCTGCTCCCCGGGTTGATCGACGCGCATTCGCACGTCCTCCTGCACCCATACAACGAGACGCTCTGGAACGACCAGGTCCTGAAGGAACCGTCCGACTATCGCGTGGTGGAGGCCGTGCTCCATCTGCGGAACACCTTGATGGAGGGGTTCACGACCCTGCGCGACCTGGGCACCGAGGGCGCGGGATTCGCGGATGTGTCGTTGAAGCACGCGGTGGCCGACGGATTGATCCCGGGGCCGCGGCTCGCGGTGGCGACGCGGGCCATTGTCGCCACCGGCAGTTACGGTCCCGGCCCGCGCGGATTCCGGCCCGATCTCGATTTACCGCAGGGCGGTCAGGCGGTGAGTGGAGTTCCGGAAATTCTGGCGGCGGTGCGGGAGCAGGCGGCGCGCGGCGCCGACTGGATCAAGGTCTATGCGGACTACGGCCGGGGACCGGGAGGGCGGGCCGTACCGACCTTCACCCAGGAGGAGATCACCGCGCTGGTGTCGGAGGCCCACTCATCGGGCCGGCCCGTCGCGGCGCACGCCAGCACCGACGAAGGGATGCACCGGGCTATCCTTGCGGGGGTGAACACCATCGAGCACGGCTTCGGTGGGAGCGATTCGACTTTCCGCCTGATGGCCCAGCGGGGCGTGGCCTATTTGCCGACCCTGACCGCCGTGGAGGCGTACGCGGAGTACTTCGACGGGTACCACCGGGGCCAGCCCCCCACGGCGAGCATGCGGGAAGCGGCCGCGGCCTTCCAGATGGCGATGAAGGACGGCGTCACCATCGGCTGCGGGAGCGACGTCGGGGTCTTCACGCATGGCACCAACGCACGCGAACTCGAGTGGATGGTGCGGGACGGCATGCGCCCGGGGCAGGCGCTCCTCGCGGCGACAGCGGTGGATGCCAAGATCCTCGGCATGGACAAGGTGATCGGCCGCGTGGTGCCCGGTCTGCGGGCGGACCTGGTCGCGGTCGCGGGGGATCCGACCAAAGACATCTCCGCCACCGAGCACGTCAGGTTCGTGATGAAGAATGGGACCATTTATCGGACGCCGTGAGGTGCAACACGAAACGGTGTTGCGAATCTCGTTCCACTATGAGACGATTCGCGAGAAACGTCCGGGCGCGCGTAAGTCCGGTGTAAGGTGAGGCGCCTGAGATTTCCCCCGATGGATCGCCATCGACGGTTGCTGTGGGTCTGGACTGGTGCGGCCTGCGCGACCACAGTCGCGGCGTTTGTCGCCACGCAATGGCCGGATCAGTGGCCGGCGCTCTTCGCCGTCGGGCTCTTCCTGGTTGCTGCCCTCGGCGCGCTGGCGCTCTCCCTCGCCGGCGCATCTCCCTCCCGTTGAGTCCACTCCGCGACTTGGTCTATCGGGCGTCGATCAGTGTCGGTGCCCGCGTGGTCAGCCGGATCGAGCGTGTGATCACGTGGGGATCCCTGGTTGGAAACCCCGCCTTCTTCGATCCGGCCACGTTCGACTGGGTGGGGCCCCTCGAGACGTCCTGGCGCACCATTCGCCGCGAGCTCGACGCCGTGATTGAGTACTGGGACTCGCTCCCGAATTTCCAGGACATCTCCACCGATCAGCGTACGCTCACGGACGACGACCGGTGGAAGACCTTCTTCTTGTACGCCTACGGCATCAAGGCGGAGGGGAACTGCCGACGGTGTCCCGAGACGACTCGGCTGGTCGAGGCCGTCCCCGGCATGAAGACCGCATTCTTCTCCATTCTCGCTCCGGGGAAGCACATCCCGGCGCACCGGGGGCCGTTCAAGGGCGTCATTCGGTATCACCTCGGTTTGCTGGTCCCTGAACCGGCGGAGCGTTGCCGGATTCGTGTGGGCGCCGAGATCCGTCACTGGGGTGAGGGAAGGAGCCTGGTGTTCGACGACACCTATGAACACGAGGTATGGAACGACACCGCCGGCCGGCGCGCTGTCCTCTTCCTCGACGTCGTTCGCCCGCTCCGGTTCCCGGCGAGCACGGTCAATGACATCATTCTGACCCTGATCAGACGCAGTCCCTTCGTTCAGGATGGGGTCCAGAACTACAAGGCCTGGGAGGAAAAACTGGAGCGACGAACCCGGGCGGACTCGTGAACGTCCTCAGGGAGGGGGCTCGTGCACGCCTGGTGATCAATGCCGATGACTTCGGGCTCTCGGCTGGAGTCAACCGAGGAATAGTCGCAGCGCATGCGGCGGGAGCCGTCTCCTCAACCTCTCTCTTGGCCAACCTCCCCGCGTTCGACGACGCCGTGC
>DATBBZ010000401.1:0-4207 GCA_036270745.1 Gemmatimonadales bacterium
GTCTCGACCACCTGTGCGCCATTGTCCCGCCGCACCGCCGTCATGCGCGCGCCCGTCGTGACGGTCGCGCCCCGTGACTCGAGCCGCCTCGCCATGGCGGCGGTCACCCCACCGTAGTCCACCACGCCGGTCTCGGGCACCCACAAGCCGGCGACGCCCTGGACCGCCGGCTCGTGCTCCTTGAGCGCGCCGCCCTCGAGTCGCGTGAGGCCGGAGAGTCCGTTGGCTCGCCCACGTTCTTCGAGTCGGGCCAGGGCGGGCAGCTCGGCCACCGAAGTCGCGACGACCACCTTCCCCGACTTCCGGTATGGGATCCCCTCTTCGTCGCAGAACTGCGCCAGAGCCGCAAGACCTTCGCGGCACAGTCGGGCGCGGAGCGTTCCCGGGCGGTAGTAGAGCCCGGAATGCATGACGCCGGAGTTGTGGCCGCTCTGATGCGCGGCCACCCGGGACTCCGCCTCGACCACCGCCACGCGGCGACCGGATTGCGACAAGGCCAAGGCCGTCGCACACCCCACGATTCCGCCGCCGACGACGACCACGTCGACCTGTTGCGTCACCGCGACACCGACCTCCGTCAAAACGGGCTATGTTTCGATCTGGCTTATCATAACGAT
Organism: Gemmatimonadales bacterium; assembly: GCA_036270745.1. Lineage (GTDB taxonomy): Bacteria > Gemmatimonadota > Gemmatimonadetes > Gemmatimonadales > GWC2-71-9 > 40CM-2-70-7. The sequence goes on from DATBBZ010000401.1 coordinate 618, forward strand.
TGGCCTGGAAACTGCACTACCGGCCCCCGCGGACCCCAAACGGCCGACCGGAGAGTTCATTTTGCGAGATACCCCCCCTGTGGACCTGCCCAAGCCCGAGTCGGTAACGGCGCAGTCCTTCGCGCGGTCACGCAAGCTCCAGGCCGCTGCTCATGCCGTGATCCCCGGGGGCTCGCACACCTACTCCAAGGGCGATGACCAGTTTCCCGTCCTGGCGCCGGGGTTCATCGCTCGCGGCGCGGGCTGTCACGTGTGGGACGTGGACGGGAACGAGTACATCGAGTACGGCATGGGACTCCGGGCCGTGACACTTGGTCACGCGTACCCGAGTGTGGTGGAGGCGGCGCACCGGGCCATGAAGCAGGGCGCCAACTTCTCCCGCCCGGCGCCCCTCGAAGTCGAATGCGCGGAGTCCCTGCTCGGGATGATCACGGGCGGCGAGATGGTGAAGTTCGCCAAGAACGGCTCGGACGTGAACACGGCCGCGGTCAAGCTGGCCCGCGCCTTCACCGGCCGTGACCTCGTCGCCATCTGTGGCGATCAGCCGTTCTTCTCCACCGACGACTGGTTCATCGGGACGACGCCGATGTCGGCCGGCATCCCCGCGGGGATCAAGGCCCTGACGGTCTCCTTCAAGTACAACGACCTCGACGGCGTCCGGGCGCTCTTTGCGGCGCATCCGTCGCGCATCGCCTGCCTCGTGCTCGAGCCCGCGACCACCATCGAGCCCGCGGACGGATTCCTCGCCGGACTCAAGGCCATCTGCCATGAGCATGGCGCTCTGCTGGTGTTCGATGAAATGATCACGGGGTTCCGCTGGCACAACGCCGGCGCCCAGGGCCTCTACGGGGTGACCCCCGATCTGTCGACCTTCGGAAAGGCCCTCGCCAACGGATTCGCCCTGTCCGCGCTGGTGGGCCGCCGGGACGTGATGCGGCTCGGCGGGCTCGATCACAATCAGGACCGCGTGTTCCTACTGTCGACCACCCATGGCGCCGAGACCCATGCGTTGGCCGCTGGGATCGAGACCATGCGCATCTATCAGCACGAGGACGTCGTCGACACACTGTACCGTCGCGGCGAGCGGCTGCGGAGCGGGGTGCGCGAGGCGACCACCGCGCACGGCGTGGCGGCGTCCGTCGAGGTGCTGGGGCGACCGTGCAACCTGGTGTTCGCCACGCGGGACCGGGAGGGCCGTTCCTCGCAGAGCTATCGCGCGCTCTTCATGCAGGAGCTGATCCGCCGCGGGATCCTGGGCCCTTCGTTCGTCGTGAGCTATTCCCACACCGACGAAGACATCGATCGCACCATCGACGCCGTGGACGGCGCGCTGAGCGTATACGCCCGGGCGCTGGAGGACGGCCCCGAAGCCTATCTCGAAGGCCGGCCGCTCAAGCCGGTCATGCGGGCACGGAATTGACGATGGCAAGCGAGGTCACGGCGCCTGCGGAGCGTACGGCTCCCGGCTCCCGGTCCGGTCCTTTAGGGCTCCCGGCCTGCCGTTTCTGCTCCACGCCCCTGACCCACACGTTCGTGGACCTGGGCATGTCGCCCCTGTGCGAGAGCTTTCTTGCCGCCGAGCAGCTCGACCGCATGGAGCCGTTCTATCCGCTCCACGTGCGCGTCTGCGACCGCTGCTGGCTGGTTCAGCTCGAGGCCTACGTCGGCGGCGAGGAGATCTTCACGGACTACGCCTACTTCTCGTCGTTCTCGACCTCCTGGCTCGCCCACGCCGAGCGGTACACGGACGCGATGATCCAACGCTTCGGGCTGGGCCCGAAGAGCTACGTGGTCGAACTCGCGAGCAACGACGGCTACCTGCTCCAGTACTTCGTCGCCCGGAAGGTTCCGTGTCTGGGCATCGAGCCCGCAGCGAATGTCGCTCAGGTGGCCGAGGCGAAGGGTGTGCCGACGCTGGTGAAGTTCTTCGGGGTGGAGACGGCGCGGGAGCTCGTTCGGCAGGGCCGCCGCGCGGACCTCCTGCTCGGCAACAACGTGCTGGCGCAGGTGCCGGACCTGAACGACTTCGTGGGCGGCATGAAGGTCCTGCTCGCCCCCACCGGGGTGATCACGATCGAGTTTCCGCACCTCCTCAAGCTCGTGGCCGAGAATCAGTTCGACACCATCTATCACGAGCATTACTCGTACTTCTCGCTTCTCACGGCCGAGAAGATCTTCGCGGCCCATGGACTCACCCTCTTCGACGTCGAGGAGCTGTCCACCCACGGCGGATCGCTCCGGATCTACGGACGACATCAGGAAGACACGTCCAAGCCGGTGGGTGCGCGGGTCGAGGCGCTGCGGGCCCGGGAGCAGAGGGCGGGCGTGGACACAGTCCCCTACTACCAGAGCTTCGGCGCCCAGGTGGAGGAGACCAAGCGGGCCCTGCTGGACTTCCTCATCGATGCCAAGCGCCAGGGCAAGCGTATCGTGGGATACGGCGCGCCGGGCAAGGGGAACACCCTGCTGAACTACTGCGGCGTGGGCCGGGATTTTCTCGACTTCACGGTCGACCGCAATCCCCACAAGCACGGGAAGTACCTCCCCGGCACCCACATTCCCATCCTTCAGCCCGAAGCCATCGCTGACGCGCGGCCGGACTACATCCTCATCCTGCCGTGGAACCTGAAAGACGAGATCGCGACGCAGCTCGCGTACGTGCGCGAATGGGGGGGCCGGTGCGTGGTCCCCATCCCGACCACCCAGATACTGTCCTGACGAAGGGAGGCTCCGTGGGTCCGATGAACACGGTGTACGTCGATCCGAATTTCACCGACGAGCAGCGGCGCTCGGAGCTGTACGCCGGGCAGCTGATCGTGTACTCGCCCCGCCCCGCGTCCCTGGCGCTCTGCCGCCTGGCGCGCGACCTGGCCCTGGAAGCATTCGCGCCTCACGACCCGCGGGACGCCCAGCACTATATGAAGGTCGAGGACTTCAACGCGATCCTGGCCAAGGTGAAACCCCAGTTCATTCATCACCCGAAGGCCAAGGAGCACATCCGGGCCCTATTCTCCGAGCTGGGGTGCGACCTGGAGGCCACGTACTTCGACGTGCCGCGCCTCCGGACCATGGCCGCGGGCGATTACATGCGGGCCGGGCTGGCCTACCAGTTCCACCCGCACCGCGACACCTGGTTCTCGGCACCCTTCGCCCAGGTCAACTGGTGGATGCCGGTCTACGACATCCAGCCCGAAAACGCGATGGCCTTCCACCCGCGGTACTGGAGCGAGCCGCTCCGGAATTCGTCCGACGAGTACGACTATGACCGCTGGAACGAAGATGGCCGGAAGATGGCGTCGCAGAACATCAAGACCGAAACCCGAAAGCAGCCCAAGGCGCTCGATGGGATCGATCCCGACCCCCAGGTCCGCATCGTCTGCCCGGTGGGTGGCGTGGTGCTCTTCTCCGCGGCCCAGCTGCATTCCACCGTGGACAACACGTCGGGCCGGACCCGCTTCAGCATCGACTTCCGGGTGATCAACCAGGGAGACGTCGTGCACGGCGTGGGCGCGCCCAACATCGACTCGCGCTGCACCGGCACGACCCTGGGAGACTACCTGCGCGGCTCGGACTTCCAGACCCTGCCCGAG